>CALLLZ010000349.1 GCA_938008005.1 uncultured Marinicella sp.
ATTTTGATTTAATAGAAGGAAAAAGTGAATTTGATACTAATCATTTTACTATTTCCCCGTGGCGTCGATTATTCGCGTGGGGTATAGACCTCGTTATCGTAATCATGTTTTATTTTTTTATGATTAATGCCTTTGCATTTGGATTTTCCTTGGGAGGATTTTTTTTCTGTTTCATGTTGTATCAACTGGTTTCAGAATCGTTCTATAAAAAGAGAACATTGGGGTGTCAAATTTTCAAGTATCAAATAATTAACAATTCATTTATGACTCCAAGTATCAAACAATCTTTACTTAGACTTTTTTATTTTCATATTGTATTAAGCCCATTGTATTTAGATATCTTTACTCAAGAAAAACCACCATTAATCGCATTGATTTCAGTTTTTATCATATACCCTGCATATTTGCTTATATTCATCTGTGGAAAACGATTTATGCATGATGAAATGTCATTCACACAGGCAGTGTTATTAAAATGAATTATCCGTGGAATGTATTGGCTATAGATGCAACTGATGATAAAAAAGTCATCAAAAAAGGATATGCCAAATTAATACGCAAATACCGTCCTGATGAAGCACCTGAAAAATTTCAGGAGATTAATCAGGCCTATCAGTACGCATTGAAGCTGATTGCTCAAGAACCAAAAACTGCCAGAGTAGAACAACTGATTAATGGGATCTCCCCTGAACTTGAGAGAAAAGAAGAAACCAAGAGCATTGTCCCATCAGATAACATAAAAACAAAAAAAGATGGAATAGAGGTAAGCAATGAAGTTGGTGACTCTGAAGATCTACAGCTGGATATTGAAGCTGAGGTGCTTGAGCAAAATTTGATTGAACCAGAGCCGATTGTTTCTGATGAAGAACAAATTAATGGTGAGGTTGAAGATGAAATAAGCTTCAATGAATCGGGTGAAAAACATCAAACCACGGATTCACTGGATCAACTTGATTCAAAAGATTTTGATATAGAACAAAAAATAATTGATGAATTACTTGAACAAACCCATCAAATGGTCTTTAACACCATTCATGAAAAACTCGATAAAGAAAACTGGACTTTCCTTTCGGAGTTACACAACATCCATGATTTTGAGGTGAAAGATCAAGTTTCAAAAAAAATGTTTAGGCAGGTGGCGAAGTATAATTTTTTTCAGTTAAAACAAAACAAAATCTTATTAATACCACCAGAGGTTGTGGTTTATTTCGATGAAGTATTCAATTGGAGTGCTTATTGGCAAGAATATGAAAGGACCATCGAACCTGTGTATTGTGATCATATGCTGGGCTTGATTCAACCTGACCCAGTTAACAAAACACATAAAAGTGTGGCAGGTTTGTTCGATCGATTGTTTGCTTTTGGTATAGACGCGTCTTTATCATTATTTTTTACTATGCTGGTTGCGGGTAGTTTTAGTTTGCAAAATTACAGTGAAATCATAGGATTTTTGAGCTTTGGCTTGAATCAAATAATGGGTCAAATGACAGGTGTAAGTCAATCAATTGGTCAAAAAGCTCATGACATTCAGGTTTATGACCACTTTTTAAATAGACCAAGTGTAGAAAAAATTCTGATTAGAAATGCTGTATTTTGTATGACCTTATTAAGCTACTTTTATATTGTTTTTCTACCTTTTGGGTCTGTTTTTCAATTTGTTTTGGCCATCACAATGCTCATCGCGAATGTCTGCGCTCGTGTTTTTAAAAAACAAAGTTTACATGAGTGGTTATCACAAACAGTTTTGGTTAAATAACGATGTAAGCGTTATAGCTATTTACATCTGTCAATAAATCAAACAATCAAACATGTGACAACTCGTAATTTCGGTCTAACTCACAATAAGTTAATTATTAAAATGGTAATATGTACTCTTTCAGTTTTAACTGGTTATAAAATTGACACAAGTAGACAACATCTATTTAGATCACCCTTATCAGATTGCTGGACGCCATATTGACCCAATCAATGGCACCATTAAGTTCAAAGATGACAGCAATAGAATCAGAAGAAAAGAGTTAGAGGTTTTGGCGCTGTTAATAAGCGCAGATCATGGTGTGGTCAGCCGTGATGAGTTTATCGAACAATTATGGAGCCACAATGCCATAGTGGGTGAAAAAGGTCTGACCAGAGTGATCTCGGACTTAAGAAACACACTGATAGATGATGATAAATTAAACCCACTGATCAGAACCATTCCCCGCCAAGGTTATCAATTGAACAGCACTGTTTCAGTTGTACATTTAAATTCAGAGCAACAGCTTTCAGTGAGTTATCAGCTGCCAGCAAAGCCTGATTGGAAGTTAACTGAACTGATATCAAGTACCAAGCTGGCTGAGACATGGAAAGTTAAAACGGGTGTAGAGCAATTCAAGGAGCTGAGGTTTTGTTCCAAGCAAGAAGGCCAAAGCTTGTTGGCACAAGAGTTTAAACTGTTAAGTTACCTGAAAGCAAACACTGAAAGCGAATCAATCTTAACTATTGAAGAGGCATATATAGATGCTTTGCCAGGTTTCTTGGTATTACCCTATACCTCTCTTGGTAGCTTATCAAGCTGGGTTAAAAATTCAAGCGGTCTGTCATTAATCAATAAAATGGAAAGGCTGGATTTATTGAGCCAGTGGTCTGAAGCACTGGTTGCGATTCACAATTCGGGTATGGTGCATAGAAACCTTGGTCCGGATACAGTTTATATTGATGACGTTAAAGGAATTAAACAGGCCAAAATTGGTGGCTTTGCCATGGCAGTTGTTGATCAAATAGCAAAGGATAAGCTGGGTTTAGATGAGTTAATAGAAGTTCCTTTTCAACGATCAGAATATATCGCCCCAGAGATGATAGATGGTGGATCTGCTGATCAGGCTGTAGATGTATATGCCTTCGGCGTATTGATTTTTAAGGTCATGACTGGAGACTTACAAGTAGATTTTGATGAAAATTGGAAAAATCAAATTTCAGATCCAGATTTACAAGGTGTCATCAAAGCATGTACTTCACTGAACCCAAGTAAACGACTTAAATCTCAACAGTTACCTGAGCGACTCACTCTACTCTTAAATAAACACAGTGATCAATTACCACCATCATCAGACTTAACATCAAGTAAGCTAGACAGGCAAATTGGCCCCTTTAAGTTACTGGAAAAAATAGGCGAAGGAGGCATGGGTACGGTTTATTTGGCAGAACAATTTCATCCAGTGGAACGGTTGGTGGCCCTAAAATTGTTAAAGAAAGAAATGGAAACAGACATGGCCTTGGCTCGTTTCAGGGCTGAGTCACAAGCATTGGCCATGATCAATCATGTCAATGTGGCATCAATCTATGAAACAGGAAGCCTTGAATCGGGCTTACCCTATTTCGTAATGGAATATGTTGAAGGGCAGTTCATTACGGAATTTTGTGATGCGGCAAAACTGAATATTCGAGAAAGGGCTGAGTTGTTTTTGCAAGTGTGTGATGGTCTATTACATGCGCATCAAAAGAGCATCATTCACCGTGATTTAAACCCTTCAAACATCATTGTTAAAAATGAGTCTAACCAAAACCACCTGGTTAAAATCATTGATTTTGGTGTGGCAAAGTCAATGCAAAAAAAGCTATCAAACTTGACATTACATACCCAATCAGGCGAATTTGTTGGTACGCCACAATACGCCAGCCCTGAACAAATAGGGTGTTTTAATTTTACGATTGATACAAGGGCGGATATTTATTCCATTGGGGTCATTTTTTATGAGGTTTTACTGGGTCTTTCCCCACAGCAAAATCAAATCAATGAAAATATTTCTTCGACCCAACTGATAGCCCAAATATGTAACAACGAATCACCATTATTGATTGAAAAATTAAAATCCTTAGATGATGAGGTGAAATATAAACTTGCCGACCTTCGATCATGCTCAGTCAATCGATTGACTAAAGAGTTACAACATGAACCTACCTGGATCATTGCTAAGTGTTTAGAACAAAATCCTGAAAAAAGATACGGTTCGGTGATGGAGCTGAAACAAGATATTTTGAGGTGGTTGCGCAAAGAACCTGTCCAAGCGCAAAACAACCTCAAAGCTTATAAGTTTAAAAAATTTATTGGTCGAAATCGCATTGCTGTCATGTTGGGTAGTATAGCTTGTTTATTACTGATGGCGACCTCATTGATAGCTGTTACTGGCTACTTAAGTGCCGAAAAATCAGCCAAGGAGGCTCAAAGAGCAACTGAATTTATTGTTAATCACATACAAACGATCAACCCTGAACAGTATGGGGACAAACTTAAAATAGAATTAATTAACTCTATCAGAACATCAATGGATGAAAGCTCTGAAGATGATTCGGTATTATTTGCAGCAATCAGCCAACAGATTAATAAAACCAATTTCACCGACTTATCTCTGGCCCAGTTAAACGATTCTTTTTTTCGGCCCATCATAAAATCAGTCGATGAAGAGTTTAAAGATAACCCCGAAATTAAAGCCAACCTTTACCAATCCATAGCCACTGCCTTATTTGAGTTAGGCCTGGATGATCAAGCTTTGTTGCCACAAGTGACAGCCGTTGAGCTTAAACGAAAAAATTACGGTGATGACGACTTAGAAACATTATCTTCTACAGCTTCATTGGCTATGACTTATTTACAGCTGGGTCAATTTGAGCAGGCTTTAGAACATGGTCATAGGGTATATGAAAAGTTCAATCAAGTAGTTGGTGAGCGCCATCCTTTGGCTTTAAAAGCAGCCAGAAACTATGGCAAGATTTTGGTTAAGTCAGGTCAAGTGGAAAAATCTTTGGATGTATTTAAAAAAACTCGGCCGATACACGAAAGCGTATTGGGTATGACCCACATTGATACAGCAGAATTATTGAACGCTCAAGCTGTTCCACTTCAAAGTTTAGGAAAGTTTGATGAAGCGATGAACTTACACAAAAAAGCATCAGAAATATACCTTGATAGCTTAGGTGATAGACACCCCAAAACCCTCACTACATTGGATAATTTAGCCAATTATTATGGCCTACAAAAAAACATCCCCAAAGCAACTGAACTTTTCGACCATGTCTTAACCACTCGCAAAGAGATTTATGGACAAGACCACCACCACACCCATAAATCTCAATTATCATATGCCACATTCTTGATGGAAACCAACCAACAAGATAACATGCTGGCATCCATTGAGCTTTTTGAAGACACTTTAGAATTTTTTCAAACTAATTATGGAGTTAAGTACCCCAGAACATTAGAAACAAGAGCAGCCTTGGGTACAACTTACTTGAGATTGGGCGAATATCAAAAAGCTAAGCCCTATGTCAATGAGGCTTTGTCATTGAAAATAGAGGCATTGGGGGAAAAGAACAGTCAAACTGCCTTGTCTTACATTGATTCAGCCTGGCTCAATTTTATGCTTGGTGACATGGAAACATACCAAGATCACTATGATACAGGCATTGCTATCTATACAGAAATTTACGGCGAAGACCACGCTTTTATTGAGGGAGTGGTTGCTTTTTTTGATTACCTTAAGGAATCAATGGGGTCAGAGTAGTTGATTCCTAAACTTTGCAGACTTTCTATCGCCACCTTTTACTAAAGGGTTGGCTCGCCTGCCCGTTTGTGTTTCAACTTGTTGTTTGAATCGTTTACTACCCAAAACCCATGCTTTATTGATAGATTCATGGATTTCTTCCATAGTCTGTTCAGGTATATGATGCTCAAATAATGCCTGGTAAGCCAAATACCTGGCTTTAAAATTTTTGCCTAAGTTTTGATAACAATCATGAGGGGTGATAATTTCGGTTGGGATTCCTAAAGCATTTCTTCTGAAGCTTGACCAAGGATATTCTGATGGATGATTAACCATGCCGGCTCTTACTGGATTCAGTTCAATATATCGGCTGACAACCAAAAAATAGTTTTCACTGTCCACCAGAGTAGATTTATACCGCCCCTCCCACAAAGTACCTGTTCGAGCATAAGTGTTATTGATATACCGAACATAATAACTACTTAGTGTTTGAATTAATTGACTAACACCAGTTTCATTCGAAGGCGTTACCAATAAATGAACATGATTGGTCATCAAAACAAAACTATGCACCGCCACATTATACCTTCGACTGTATTCTTTTAACTTATCCAGAAATACAGCACAGTCCTGATCTGAAAAGAAACAGATTTGACGGTTATTTCCTCTTTGCACCACATGCTGAGGAATATTGGGGAGGTTTAATCGAGGTAAGCGAGCCATAACCCCCATCATAGGAATGATGAATCTTTGAAAAAAGATGATTTTTTCTTAAAAAATGTAAGAAAAAACCATGACTCCAGGATAATTAAAGGATCAAATACTCTGACCCCATTGATTTTTATTGGTGATATGAGATTTTAAATAAAACTCACCTTTTTGAACAAAAACTCATCTTTTTGAACAAAGTTACATCGATGATTGATGGTACATTATTGGATGTGAAAGTGGGTGATTGTGTGTTGATGGGTTTAATTATTTATGTGAGGGCTTAATAATGCTACTTAAATTAAAAAAGTGTATGAGCTTTGAATTAATTTCTAATAACTTTAAAAAAGTAATTCTGCTTTGCCTTTTATGCTGCGTGCAGGTATCTGGGGCCACAATAAAATTACCTGTAGAACTCAATTCTTGGACCATCCATCCAACCACGCAATCCGTCCCAATTGCATTACTTCCTGATACCGAATCCATTTCAGGTATTTATCTCCGTATTCATAACCTTAAGTTTGCGAACCAGTTGTCAGTGAGACTTAACTCTGGAAACTGGCATCATATAAATAATGATTCAGTTGAAGTGTTCGAAAACGAAAGCTTGCATGATGGTATCGGTGGCACCTCAGCCACCATCAGGTTGATTGTTAGAGACATTGCCAATGATTTTCTTCCGGGACAAGAAAATTGGTTACACATACGCTTAAACGGCACCAACGGTGAAACTTCTTCAGCTCGAGTGATTGCCTTAAACGTTCTAGCCAATGACGGCTCAATGATCTTCGGTGATGAAGACTTTGAAATGACTGACCCCAGTGAATGGACACCCATATATTCTAATTCGTCTGATATTGCTGCCGGTGAGAATTTGTGGAATTCTGCCAGTATATATAACAACCCAATCAACAAGACGCCAATCAGAGCTAATTGCAGTTCTTGTCATTTTGATGATGGCAGTGACTTAAAATATTTTAATTATTCTGATGAATCGATCATCACCAGGTCTCAGTTTCATGGCTTAACGTATGAGGATGGTAAAAGGATTGCTTCATACATCAGGGCGCTGAATACGCCAGCTCCAGGACGTCCATGGAACCCTCCTTTTCAACCAGGTCCTGGATTAGACCCTTTGCCCAGTGACAGCAATGCTGTAAAACGAGAAAAAGCCGATAATTGGATGGCTGGTGCTGGCCTTGATTGGGTGTTAGATGATGAGGGTCAGGTGGCCAATTACATGTTTCCCGATGGAATCAACTGGGGAACGGTTGGTGCCCTGTTAAATCGTGAATCTACCACGAGTATGCGGGTGTTGCCATTGACACAACAAATGCCTGATTGGAACATGTGGTTGCCCAAGTTTGCGCCAGAGGACATTTGGCCTGCAGCCAGTGATTATGAAGTGCCGTGGAATCTTTACCAGGATGCGGTTGTTGAGTTTGAAAACCAAACTCCAGAAGCTTTGGCTGCAGCCGGTAGGCTTCATGACATATTTAGTTGGTTTAATAGGCACTTAGACAATTGGCACGGTGACGTGCGGGGTGAAGGTCCAGAATCTCCAGTGGGTCTTAGGCGATATCCTCATTTAACCAGAGAGGCTCATATGCAAGCCTTGCAAAGGTGGAAATCGATAAAAATATACAGTCTGGTGCGCCAGTATGGCATAGAAGACATTCATGATGACGAACAAGTGATGCGTGCCATGGGGCATGATAAATACACCAATGAGATATTGGCCATTCCAGGTTTAAGACCGAGGGCCAATATCTGGGCCTTGGCACCACACATCATTTCAGACAACATCAGAAATTTTGAGGGCCAACAATTTCGAACTGGCAAAATGGAATCCAGTCAGTGGTATCACTTGGCATTGATGGTCACATCTGGGCAACGGGCTCAAATTGGTCAAAACTCACCTATGGATTGGAATTACCTGTTCTTTCATTACCAAGATGCTTTTGATATTACAGGTAAATTCAACCCAGTTATTCAGATTGCTTCTCTCGCGAAAATGTTACAAAACAGAGATACAGGAGCCGCCATAACGAGAGATGGATATACGGTTAATACCATGATGCTATACAAGCGCTTTACAGACAGTGGCCTTGATCGACGCATGTTTACATATTTAGATCAATTCGCTGACAACTTCTGGCGCATGACATTTGAAGAGTATTTACATGAATGGTTGGATTTACATGAACAATACCGAACCGATGATGAAGTGACCATACCGCGTGATGATGAGGAAAAATATTATTATGAGACGGCTTTGAATGTACCTGAACCAGGTGTCCCCTTCAGTAATACAGGTAGAGATGGTGAGCACATCAACACGCTGTATAATTTAATCCCCAAGTTTCAAGAGCAAGGTATAGACGAATTAACACTCACAGATCTGGCAAATTGGTTAAACCGGATGTGGCCTTATGATGCCAACAGATGGGGTGATGTGCCATCATGGTATGATCAGGTTGAATCTGTCAGCCTATATGCGGAGAATTTTGAGGATGTTGACTCCAGTTTGAGTTTTCTCAGTCCCATGGCAATTAAAGATGCCGATGGTGTGAACTTATCTGGAATACCCAGTAATGGTGGCAGTTCATATGTTGGACAGGGGTTTCTTAATGGTGGTTCTCGTAACATCAAAGCCAATACAACCGCTGATATCAGTGATGTGAGTCGGATAAAAATACGTGCGCGAGTTGCTTTTGTGAGCACAAATGAAGATGCACCGAATATTGTCTTAAGAATCAGGTCGAATGTAAATACCCTCTCATCCACGCCTGTTGCTTTCAATCCAGCCTTGTTGAATGAAAAGTTTCAGACATTTGAGGCAGAATTCGATTTGCCTACTGATGCCACTGCATTAGAAGAGGTGACTGTTAGGGCAGCCAACTTTGCTGAAGCCACTGGAGATTTGTATGTTGATAATGTGGTTGTTATTCCTGTAAAAGACCGAAGCATCGATACCACACCTCCACCGGTGGTCACTAATTTTGGTCATAACAATGCTGCGATTAACAGTGATAATGACTCATTTGTATTGTTAAAATGGAATGCTGTTGAAGTTGATGACTTGGCAGGTTACAGGGTTTACCGACGGTTATCGTCGCAAGGTCCTGCATTCAGAAAAGTGTTACTAGAAGGAATGGTTGCTAAAAATAAAGATGACATCAAAGATGAGTCAGCCAAACCTGGTATTGAGTACATCTATGAAATCACTGCGGTTGATAATGCGGGTAATGAGTCTGCTTTTTCAAATGCACAAACACTGACATTGAATGATTCGGTGCCAACCCACGCACCAAGGGAAATTTGGGCGGTGAATGGTATTGGTCAAATTGAAATTGGTGGCTTTGGTGCACCTGATGTTGACTTAGTTAATTACCAACTGTATCGAAGGGTGGCAGGTAATGGTGGTTTTGAGTTAATCAGTGAGCCACAAAGCAGTATGTATTTTAATGATACCGATGTTCAATTGGGGCAATCCTATGAGTATTACATCGCTGCAGTTGACTGGAGTGGTAACCTGAGTGTAGATGCACAGAGCAGCACAGTGACGCATGAATTTGGGTTGCCGGAACTGACGTTTCCAGGAGCGTTCATAAGTCAGGTTGTTGATAGCCCAGCATCCAACTTATATGATGTGAAAATCATCCTTGATAACCCGTTACAGTCAGAGGTTCAGTTTCGAATTGAAGTTGATGGCATCACCATGGATGAGGTGTTTTCTTTGCCATCAAACAAAAAACCAGTTCATGTTATTGGCAACATTGGTTTAGACCGGGGTCCTCGCACAATCACATTGGTGTTGTTGCAAGGAAACATGACCATCGAGAACATTGAACTCATGGGGATAAGTGATTTGATTTATACCAATGGTTTTGAAAATTAAGCCAGGAAGCTGTTAATTGATATTGACTGAAATTGGGTGAAATCAATTTCAGTCAATTTTGGGACTATATTTTTTCGCTATATTGTATCGATAGGACTGCGTTTGGCATAACCGTTAAATTCGATCGAGCCACGACATTGAGTTAAGCTTCCTTGCTTTATAACAAGTAGACATATGATAACCACTTAATTGGGTCAATTTTTTGATCAGTTTTGTGTTAATGAAATTTTATGATAAAAGGTGAAATACTCTTCAATTTGGTATTAATTGGAGCCATGTCTCATAAAGTAATTTGATCTTAAAGTATATTTGGTTAAGCTTTTTTTATTGAGCGTTTTAATGACGTCACGAGATATATTATGAATCGAAGTTGGCTTATTTGTATAACATTTTTAACATGTGCAGGTGGGTTTACACCTGGTTCTGCTCAACTCATCTTTGCCGATGGCTTTGATAACTTGGTGAGGGTTTCTCCAGCTTACTATGATCAGCCATTAAAAAACCCCATGAAAGGGTTTACTGACAGTCCAGATCATGAATGGGCTAATTTGAGGCACCGCTACTTTGAGTGGAATGAGCTTGAGAACGATGCCTCAGATGGCATGGATAAAATTTTTGAAGTCAGTGATCAGAAATTTCAGAATGGTCCAGAAAACAACCTGAAATTTATTCCTCGTTTATACCTTCATTGGAATGGTGATGAGACCTATTGGCCAGCTGATATGACTGAATTTGATTACACCAGCGAACAATTTCAGTTTCGTGTTGCAAGAATTATAGAACGTTTGGGCGAAGCTTGGAATAATGACTCAAGGGTGGCATTTGTTGAACTCGGGATATTCGGTAAATGGGGGGAGCACCACTCACCAGATCCTACCTTAGCGATGCAAGACTTGACTGGACAGGCTTTTCAAGATGCTTTTCCAGATAAGAAGGTATCAGTACGGCACATATGGAATGAGTTTCAAGGCTTTGGTTTTGGTGAATACTGGGATTCATGGGGACATTATCAGCAAATGTGGGGTCATGGTAAAGGCATAGCAGATCAGAACCAAGATAATCAAACTTACCTAGATACCTATATTGGGGGAGAAGTGGCATATAACTGGGGTGATTCAGATATTCAACCAGGTTCCTCGCCTACAGACAGTGTGTCAGACCCAATTCACAGAGAGTTTATCCAAAATTCAATCAGGTGGTTACATGGAACCCAACTACGTTGGATTTCTGATTATGATGAAAACAATGCAGCAGCAAGAGCTGGCGCTGCTGAATTACAAAAAGTTATGGGTTATCGTTATGTGCTTAATGAGGTTCAATTCACGCCCAAAATATTTAATGGCGAACTTCGTGTTGCATTATCTGTGACTAATGAAGGTTCAGCTCCGTTTTACTATGATTGGCCTGTGGAGTTGGCACTGCATAATCCTGATACACGAGAAATAGTCTGGCAACAAACATTCAATAATTTGGATATCAGAACTTGGCATCCTGGTAAAAATTGGACATCACCTGAGTGGGAAGAAATTGATAACTGGCCAGGCCAGGCGATAGTTGATGGCTGGAGTGATGAAAGTTTGGGTTGGGGTACACCACCTGCTGTAAACCAGGTCAATGATTCATTTACAGTTAACTTACCGGATGGCGAATATGTGTTGAGCTTATCTGTACTAGACCCTGCAGGTATGCAACCCAGTTTGCGTTTTGCGACCAGTCATTATTGGAACGGTGGTCGACATCCTTTGGGAATTGTTTCTGTTGGTGGTGATGGGGGTGGGTTATTACCTGATGACTTTTCTTTTAATGAACCAAAAATCGATGATTCCTTGAGTTATCAAGGGCCTGAATAAATCATGACTCTCTTAAGGAGACCCTGATCTATTCAAAATTTTCTGGCCTTCATAGGTTTTCAAGCTCAAGACGGATAATTGCCTAGTTGGTTACTCCA
>CALLLZ010000350.1 GCA_938008005.1 uncultured Marinicella sp.
GGTTTACTGGCCCAGTATGGCAGCTTATTCAAACACAAAGCTGTGGTAAAGGTTGATGATTAATAATCACAGGTAAATTTAGACTGTCTTATTGAACAACATTTTTCATCGACCGAACTAACTCAGAACATTTAACAGTTATGTATATTCACCAAGGGCCAATACCGAAATTCAATCAATTTGATTTTCTTAGCCACCGGGCCTCCTTGGTTAATTTTTATATATAGTCTTTAGTATGTACTTTTATTCACTAAACCTTTTTTCTAGGCTGCAAGTCTTATTGAAATAACTCGCAGCCTACAAGATTGATTGTATTAGTCTCAAAAACCACCAACACCCTCACAATCATCGATGCACATTAAGTTATTATAACTACACCAATATGAACCACCAGGAACCGATCCAACATCATCAATACACCTATCATAAGTTGCATAACAATTTTCTATGCAAGAGTTCCCTGGAAACCCGCTTTTGTTAGGTAACACACTTGAGATTGGTGTTTTATTATTTAAAAACTTCTCGCCTGCTGTTTTCGCATCTTTTATCAATGACGCTGAGAAACCAGGAACAGAAGCAACTACAAATACACAGCCCAATATGGTTTTTTTTAAATTCATTTTTAACTCCTCTAACTATATTTTTAATTTCCATCTAAATTAATCCTTGTTTTTATTATGCATTCATACACACATTTATTCACCACATTGAACAATTTTATTTGATATTTACTGCATTCTTGCAGTTTACCCTCCTATCTTTTATGAATATTCAACCCTCAATAATTCAACAAATATTGTCTGTATCCACTCAATTTCATTAAAAACAAAGACACTCTATCAATATTCCCAAACTAAAAACACTTGCCCTTCTTAAACTGATTTCAAAATCATAAAGGTGTCAACATTTCTTTGACCTTCCACATAGCCTTTAAAAGTTAATGTATCAGCCACTAATTTTTCTTTCTTAATATTAAATCAAAAAAACATCAATCAAAAATCAACTTTTATTCAAAACATTTCCGCTATCCAAGCTTACATTCACTGCCGTTCTACATGAACATTATTTATAAAAATTAACCAGGAGTAATTTATGAAAAAAGTATTGTTATCAAGTATATTAATATTTATTGCGCTAACTATAGGGCATACAAGCCAGGCAGCTGGTCCGGTTATATCCGTTTCCAAACCAGATTGGGGAGTTCAGTGTTGGACACCACATCCTTATTTACCTGGTGGTTACTGCCAACATTGGTATCATGTTTCTCAACAAGGAATTCCAAATGCAGTCGCTCAATGTGAATCCACACCTGGTGCATATGTAGGAGTAATTACGCCGTTATAAGACCCGCGCATATACAAGCCTTGATGACAATCAAGGCTTGTATATTGATTTCAATATTCGAGAACAAACCTGTTACCGGATTTTAATGTGCAGAAAATAACGAAACCACTATAAGTGTCATCTTATAAAATCTAATAGTTGGAACTTTATAAAAGTTTGTCTATGGACAGGTTTTTATAAAAAATATTAAGCTAATTTAAGGGAATCACATCAGGAGAAATGAGTGAAAAATTTAATTAACATCATTGCCTTTTGCTTTATGCTCGGCAATTCATCGCCAAGCATGAGTCAGCCCATCCAAGTTGCGTCGATACCAATTGTTTACGAACCGTTCGGACCATTTGACTGCCTGAAAAGCTGGAGGGAGACAAGTTTGTGCCCTTATGATTTTCTGGAAGCAGTTATATGTGAGCTAGATGGTTTGAATTGTTGGTTTGATTCAGCTACACAAGTATCCATTTTCCAACGCGGAATATTTCTTGTGAACTATTGGAGTTTTATCACTGCTAACAGCGATCATGTGTTCAATAGCGCTACATTGGGCGCAAATTTGATTTATTTTAATAGCTTACAGTTTAGTGAGCAAAGCGAGATTTATGCACTCACAATTTGCCATATAAACTCAGATGCTTGCTATGTAAATGAAAGAGGTGGATTGACCATTTATCAGCCTGATGAAGAGGTATGCGAAATTATCAACGGGACAAGGTGGTGTTATAAACCATCTGATGGCGCTATTTGCCAAATTAGCCCACAGGCGTGTGGCAGTCGACCTGATTAATACAAGTTATTCTTGTGATAACCTGTAGATAGAGCTTTCTGTCTTTATGTACTCAGGATAAGCAAATATCTTGTCATCAAACGAAATACTTAATGCGGGTATTTGGGGACCTGAAACCACCTGTGCAGACTGTGCGGATGTAAAACTGTAAAACATGATTGGCCCATTAACGCGCATGTAATAGATTCCCTTGTTTGTAACATTAATGGTGTGGTACATCTGATTCAGAATATCTTCAATAAGTAAGTTCTCTTGCTGAGTTTCCAAATTGAACTCCCACAATCCAGTTTTGTGTTTCTTGAAAATAATGAGTTTTTTGTCTTGAGGAGTAGCAAAGGCAATAACAGCACCTGTTTTGGTAATTTGTTTAGGCTGGGTTGTTATGTCCAAAGCTTTATAATAGATCTGTGAATCGCCTGTAGCATCAGATACAAAATAGATACCTAAACCATCTGGAGCCCATGTTGCTGCTCCAATTTCTCCATATTGCTCAGAAGTTACAAGAATGGTTTGTTTCTTTGTTTTGATATCTATATAAAGTATTTCTGAATCATTCTCTGTGAGAATAAATTCATCATTAGGTGACCAACGCATTATCCGAGCACTGCGTCTATCCACGTAATTAGTAAGGATATGTTCGGCTCCAGAGGTTTCTCTGATCCAAATCTGCTCACTCCCTGTCTTTCTTGACATAAAGGCAAGCCGATAACTCTTGTTAGCAAAATTTGGAAAAAAAACGGTTTCAGTAGATTGAGTAAGCGTAGTTGGCATTTGACCTAATGGCGTTATAACATGAGTACCAAAGCTGGGGTTAACAATAGCCTGTATGCTATTGCGATTGCTACCCAAGCTGATATAAATATCTTGTGTCAAATTATTGAAAGCAAAAGCTTGAATGTCTTTGGTGAATACGGATGATATTTTTTTTGTAACTTTTGAGTTTACCGAATAAGCCGATAATGATCGGCTACTATCCTGATAGATAACATGGTTACTGTCTTTAGTCCACGCAATACTATGTAACCACCCTTTTGTAGTTACCAGTTCTTGTTCAGTAAACGATGATAAATCGAGCATACAGAGTATAGTTTTGTTCCAGTTCTTGTCCCGTAAAAAAGCCAGTTTTGTATTGTCAGGGGATAAAGCAATTTTACGATCCCCTTGCGAGTTAAAATCTTTAATCGTCGTTATTTGTATCGTTTTTCCTGTCTCTATCTGATGTGAATAAATACTATGTTGTTTACGTGGGTGTGAAACCATAGTGTAATAAAGGGTTTTCCCATCTTTGCTGAGCTCAAGATCAACATCTTGCCAGTCACAATGGAATAGTATTTTTTCAGAATACGTTTGACGATCATTGGCTTCTAATAAGACAACCTCACAATGATTGCTTTGACGCCGCACAAATGCGATATGGGATGCATGATTCGAAAGCGTGATGTTCTCTTTGATAGAGTCATTAAATGTAAGTTGTATTTCTTTCTTTTCTTGTAAATCAACTAATAACAAATTCGAGGAACTTGAGTTAGCCATTTTGCTATAAATTAAAAACTTGCCATCATTAGAAATAGCAGGATCAGTTTCATTTCCTATGGCTGTAGTAAAAGCTTCAATATGTTGATAGAAAGGTGGGTGATCAGTATTTATAGAGAAGGAACTATAATAAAACACTGTTAACACTATAATGCCCAAAGAACATATTCCCCAAACTATTTTTTTAAAGTTAAAAGCTAGTTTTTTGGTAATAAGATGCTTATTTTGAGACGTGTTTGGGGCTTGTTGAACTTCTATATTTTCATTGAGCTTGTAGCCTTTTTTAGGAATATTCACGATATATGCATTTTTATCGTTGGCATTCAGTATTTTACGTAAATCTGCAATTACTCTATAGACAGCGTGATCACTAACCACACGACCTTTCCAAGCCATTTCAATCAATTGTTCAATACTAAATACTCTATTCTGCTCTGTAATAAAGCATCTTAAAACTTCAACTGCTTTAGGGCTGATGTGAAACTGTTCATTAGTTAAGAGATTTACTATCTTACTTTCAGCAGAGTTTATTTCCCATTTTCCAAGATGATAGATCATATGAGTTTAAGAGCCTAAAAGTGTATTTTTATTGAGTTAACAATTTATGTAAAATAATAAAACCAAATAGAACAAGGACATACATCCCTACCAATACATTGTAGTCAATTTTTTATAAGCAAGTCATTATAAACTTTTACAAAGCAACCAATGGCTGGTATTAAAACATGAGATGTATAAACACTTCAGTTCACTTAGATTATTCTATCTAGTCACAACTTCCATCAACTGAACAAATTTTGACGATTTTCGCAACTCTATGAATTCACCAAACGCCCAGGCGGTAGGGACCATCATGTGACGGTTCTCAATGGCTTCTTCCAATGATAACAACGCAGCTGCTGTATTGTTAAGTTGGGCATATGTGAGAGCAAGTTGAAAATTGGAAGCTTTATTTTGCTGAAGAAACTGGAGGTACCATTGGTAAAACTCTTGACCTGGGTTTTGTTTTATTTGAGTCTTTAGGACATCGACTTCATTGGCGGGTATGTCATAAAGCTCTATATATTGGATCATGTACTTGATGGCAGTTTGATTCAGATTTTGTTTGAGGGCCGCACTGATTACACATAAAAGGCTGTAACGATGATTGGGAGCAATCTCAAGACTCTTTAAACATTGATCCAATGCTTTGTCATACTCACCTATTGCAAGATGAAACCAACCAGCATGGAAGATTTCTTGAAAACGCCCAGGGTCAATTTCAATGGCTTTCTGAATGCTGTAAGATGCTTTTTTATAATCGCCTCTTATGGTTTGAACCACTGATAACTCATGCCAGGCTCTGATAGATTGAGGAGATAAGTGGGTTGCTTGTTCTAAAAAGAATTGTGCCTTGGGCATATCCCATCGCACATAGAATTCAATCATAGCCATTGCAAGATTCACTTGTCCGTTTTGAGGATCTTTTTGATAGGCACGTTGTGCATATTCAACAGCGGATTTCTGCGTTTCTGGAGTAGACGGGTTAATTAAATTGGCAATAGATAAGCCAGCAAATGTCTCTGCTGAATCTGTCAAAGTATGTGTAACACGTTCAAAAATATCAATACTTCGCTTAACGCTAAGATAATCGCCTTTAGCAAGTAAGTATTGAGCCCGCTTTAAATCCTCGTTAGAGTCATTCACATCTTGGGTATTTTGAGCCTGACTTTGATGTCTTGGTTGAAAATAATACATCAAACCAACAATTAATACTAAAGGAAGTAAATAAAATAATCGGCGATTTACCAAATTGATGCTTCGACTTGTTAAAGCCGATTCATAGATGACTTGAGTATCAGCAATAAAACGATAACCTTTGCGAGGCACGGTTTGAATAAAAATTGAACGACGCGGGTCATCGTTGAGGGCTTTACGAATACATTTTATATTGAAGTTAATATTCTGATCAAAATCCACTATTTGATCGCCCCAAATAGCCTCAATAATTTGATCTCGTGTAACTATCTGGCCAGGTGAACGAAGTAATATCGCTAAAATTTCTGAAGGTTTATGCTGTAAGTCGACTATTTTCCCTCTGAATTTTAAGGTGTTGTTATCGAAAAAAAATTGATACCCACCAAACTCAATGTTTTCTTTATCAGGTAATTTATGCTGTTCACTCATTTAAACTCATAACTTCTCATAAAAACTTCGTTGTCGTTTGATTAATTATTCTACATGATAAAAATCCCATTTAATTAATTCAGGAGAATACAACTTATGTTTAAATTTAAAACAATTGTCGTTTATGTGTCAATGATGCTCTTTTGTTTTGCAGGTACTGGCTTTGCAACAAAAGGCAATCAACACTCTGATTCGACTGTTCAAATTAGCTCAATAGTCAAAGCCCCAGTAAACAGTTCATATCTCCTCATCAATGATGGAGGTAATGCTTCTATACAGAGTTGTGAATGGAGTTGTTCTAGTCAACTCTATAATTGTGAATATTGCGGACATGGTAACTGTTGGAATAAATTTCAAAACTGCATGGCTCATTGTAATGCCCCTATTCCTTTTTAAAGTATCAGGGTATTAAGCAATACAAAAACTTATTATGGTACGGATATTAACCTCCGTACCATAATGTAAATATTCACCATTCACATTTGCGAGATCTAAGATATATGATTGAGACCTGCTTTCTCTAATGCAATACCCTTACAAGGCTTTCTCGTTTATTCTGTATTTATAAATCTTAGCAGGTTTTACTGCTGAGCCCATCTGATCAATAGAACAGTCTACTTTCTTGACTATTAATTTAAATTTAATGATGCTTTGCTGTATAAGTCAGTTGGTTAGTGGGCACATTAGTTCGTCTGATTTTTCTGGTCAAATACAAAAGTATCTAAAAAAATATTGGCAAAGTCTGACTTGTGAACTTCAGCTTTATCTAAGGCATTATTCCACCAAATACCTTCCGTGTTGGCCAATACAATAAAAGTTATATTTTCCTCTGGCACTTTAAGCAACAATGCAGAATATCCAGCCTCTGGATCCCAACCAGAGTGCCAAACTAGTTTTTTATTTTTATGTGTCTGAACATACCAGCCAAAACCATAAGGAGAATCATCACCGTTGTTGAATTTTGCTGGCGTAAATAACTTATTTCTTATCTCTTTA
This sequence comes from uncultured Marinicella sp., assembly GCA_938008005.1. GTDB lineage: Bacteria > Pseudomonadota > Gammaproteobacteria > Xanthomonadales > Marinicellaceae > Marinicella. The sequence goes on from CALLLZ010000350.1 coordinate 6,821, forward strand.
TCAACAACCAGCCCTCCACTCAATGCCATGTCGTATTTAGCAAGGTCATTGACGGTTGAAACAACTCCTGCACCTCCTGCAATGTGTCTTTCTGGCCTAACTTTGGATTGATAGTTACCATCAATAACAGCATGCCCACCAGCCATATCAAAATAAACCATTGCTTTTTCTTTATCCCATTGGCTGGACATGGTCCTACTCATACCAGCTGGAGATAATATAATTCTGTCAATGGCTTTTGCTAGGTAGTTATGTCTACCTTCAACCGCATCCACACCTAAACCTAATTTGTGCTCCAGATACCTAGATAACCTTGAATACATGATAGGGTTATACATAAACTGTGTACCGGGCACACCATTGACCTGATGATTAAGTATATTTTGAATGGTAATTTTAGACTCACATTCTAAGCCTTTTGCAAAAGGTATAGTCGTACTGCTTAACCATTCACACAAGTCATTGAATCTCGGCGTTGATGAAGCCTGATCAGACAATTTAATTAAACCTTCTGACTCCAACTTTAAAAACGCCAAACCAACGAAAGTTTTACTCACTGAGGCAATCCACAGCGGGGTATCAGCCGTCATTTTTACAGTCCTGTCTGAATCTACAAAACCATATCCTTTTGACCAAATCAACTCATTGTCTTTTACAATTCCTGCCGTCAATCCAAGAATTTGTTTTTCTTTTTTTAAAACTTTTAAATCAGTAGAAAATTTTTCCAACAACTGATCTAAGGAATCTTTTTGTTGCTTGGCTGACAAATGAGTTTGCAGGAATAGCGCAAAGAGTATAGTCATTATTTTCATCTTAGTACCTCCTTTAATAATCTAATAAGGTTAATAATGGATAACGATAACTGCCAACAAAAGTAACTTTGTTTAAATAACATTGTAAGAAATATCGATCAAACACTTAAGTCGATTACAAACAGAAGTGAGTCGAAAAAATACAGATTGAAACACCGACTTTTAAACGCATCCAAATGAAAAAGAAGACCAGAAAGCTTTTAAGTTCTTTTGGATAGAATATATTGCGTCATCTCGTGATCGGGATAGTGCCATTTTAGGTAATTCTTATAACTGGCGGTTTTTTTATCAGCGCCCTTTTCTTCCAAGTAGTTGATGATAGCAACCAGTGCATCAACGAACTGAGGCAATTCACATTCTTTTCTGATCATACCGTTAATGATATAAACGGCATTATTTTCAAAACCATTGGCAGCGAAGACCACGGATAATTTAACCAGAGTAGCATCATCCAACTGTATACGCCCCTGTGTAGTGGTCATATATTTAACAAAATCACCGTGAATTTTTTCACCAGAAACATCAAACTGTATTTGCAGTGTAAAATAATCTATGGCAGCTTGATGATGAAACTCATCGAATGGAATGTATTTACCATATTCAAAACGCAGACGAGCCAAATCCAAACTATTGGGATATTTTTTAAAGGTATTGGCCAAAATTTTCATGGCCTTTTTATAATTACCTTTTTCTATATATTTTTCAGCTCGGGCTACTGGATTTAATCTATTTCCAAACACAGTCCATCATATGCTTTGTTAACTACTACATAGCTTAACAAATAATGACCTAAAAATCATATCATTTGATGACTAGCCATCGAAAATGTTTGGTTTGCACCCACCACAAAATGGTCTAAAACCTTCACATCAATCAAAGCCAAAGTTTTCTTCAGCAGTAACGTTAACTTGATATCAGAGTCACTGGGCTGAATATCCCCTGAGGGATGATTGTGTGCAAATATCACCGCAGCTGCATTATGTTTAAGACAGTATTGAGCAACTGTTCTTGGGTAAACTTGAGCTGAGTTAATACTTCCATTGAAGAGATAATCAAATTTGATTAAATGGTTTTTACTGTTCAAAAAAAGGCCCGCAAACTTCTCATGCTTAGCCTGCTCAAAATTAGCCAATAAAAACTGATTCACCAAATTGGGGTCAGTAAAACATGTTTGTGCATTGAATCCTTGGTTGATCGCTCGTTTCACCAATTCACTGGCAGCTTGAAACTGTGCATACTTGGCCAAACCCAAGCCTTTTATCACACAAAAATCTGGTAATGTGGCGCTGATAACCTCTTTGACACCACCAAAATGAGTCAACATATCTTCAGCCAACTCTATGGCACTGGTACCAGCCACACCAACACGCAGGAAAATAGCCATTAATTCAGCATCAGAAAGAGTTTCTGAGCCGTATGTCACCAACTTTTCTCGTGGTTTAATCAAGGGTTCAAAATCAGTATTATTAATCATGGTTTTTTTATTCTTCATGAATTTAGTGACAAAAAATGATTATATTAAGCATATTGTGCAACTTTAGTAGTCAATCTATTCTTACTTCTATGTAAGAATGCATAACAATGGAGATTTTTTGGCGGGTGGTTTAAAATCTCTATTCATTTGATTTTGATGGTTTTCATGCAATCTATTGACTTAAAAATAATGGCACCCGAGTTCATTGAAGAGTTTGGTTTACCACAATACGGAACCGACGGTTCTGCTGGTCTTGATCTGAGAGCATGTATCGATGCTTCAGAGTTAACCATCGAACCAAACCAAACCGAGCTGATTCCAACGGGCATCGCCATCCACATCAAAGATCCTCACTTGGCAGCTGTTATTTTACCGCGCTCGGGTATGGGACATAAACATGGTATAGTGCTGGGTAATTTGGTTGGTTTGATTGATGCCGATTACCAAGGTCAGTTATTTGTCTCTTGTTGGAACCGCTCAGAAACAGCATATAGTTTATCCCGCGGCGTCAGATTGGCACAACTGGTAGTTGTACCTATCGTAAAAGTAGGGTTTAATCCAGTCGAATCTTTTGATGACACACTTCGAGGTGAAGGTGGTTTTGGGCATACTGGAGTTAATTAATGGATTTAAAAAAATTATTTTCAAAAATTATAAAAAATAAAAATGAAAAATCATTACTTGATAAATCAACAACTGATGAAGAAGGAAACCCAGAGATTTTAAACGACGAAAGTGTCGAACAAGACAAATCCACAAAAATCAGTAAATTCAAGCACAACCTGGGTGAAGAGTTGTTGTGGACCAGCAGTTTTGCAGTTGCAGTTTTATGTAGTTTGTTGTTTGGCTATTTATTTAAGTTCAATTTTTCGGAATCCAGAGCACTTGCTCAACTTAAAAAGCAGAGTCAAGAATTGGCCTCATCAGTTCAGCAGCGAACCGCTCAAGTTAAATCATTGGCTGCTGATATCATCACCAATAATCCCGATGCAGAAAATATTGGAGAACTGATTAACAACGAAGTTGATAACACACTGAGAATACTGCGGGTTCTAGAACCCATAGATGAGGTTGAACCCAATACTGTATTTCCAGGTATTAATTTTGCCACTCTGGACACATTAAGAACCACCAGTCAGACCCAACAAGAACAATTACCAGAAATACACTTATATGGACAAAGTGATCAGTACTTAAACTTTGTCTACATTCAGAAACCAAATAAGTCTTATGTAGTAGTCAGTTATCCAGTAGAGTTAATTATTAAACCACAGCATCTGCAATTTGATAAAAGCGAGTTGGTGTTAACCCAACAGTCAGGCAATTACAGTAATATAGAGTTACAGAAATGGGGAAAAGTCAATCAAAACGCTGCCACAAGTTTCCAACAAACCAGTGTGCCAAACTCTAATTTCTATGTAACTTATGCCGTTGAAAAAAATTACAGTGGTTTTTTTGAACTGTCACTTTTCAGCAGCGCAGTGGCATTTCTGGCTTCATTGGTATTAGCTGTATTGACTTATATCAAACGTCGACAACGAATCGATAAATTGCAGGACAGTAAAGAGAAGTTAAAAGAAGAACGAGTGTACGTTCATCAATCTAAACCCAAAGTTAATGAGGCATTACCTGATATGAAAGACGGCCATTCAGAGCTTGATAATAAAACCGCAGCCTTGGCAAACGCCCCTGGCGTTTTACCAGATCGATCGATATTTAAAGCATATGACATCAGAGGCATTGTTGATGAGACACTTACGAAAGACTCAGTTGAACAAATTGGCCATGCCATCGGCTCAGAAAACTTAAATCGAGGCCGTAAATCGATTGTGGTAGCTCGCGATGGCCGTTTATCAGGCCCTGGCTTGCTAGAAGCATTAATTACCGGTATCTCTCGCAGTGGTTGTGATGTCATCAACATCGGCGCTGTACCGACAGGCGTGTTGTATTTTTCAACTCATCATTTGGAAACTGGCTCAGGTGTGATGCTCACAGGCAGTCACAATCCTGCTAACTACAATGGCTTAAAAATAATGTTGGATGGTGAAACTTTAGCTGGCAAATTGATATCGAATTTATATGACATGATTGCCAGTGGTGATTTATTGAGTGGACAAGGTTCTGTCCAAGAGTTAGATATTGCCGATGACTATGTTGATTACATCAGTTCAGAAATACAGTTAGAAAATGAACCGACCATTGTGGTCGATTGTGGCAATGGCATTCCAGGTGTATTGGGACCAGAAGTTTTGGAGGAAATTGGTTGTAATGTCATTCCACTGCATTGTGAAGTTGATGGCAATTTTCCTAATCATCACCCGGATCCAAGTGTGCCGGAGAATTTGCAGGATTTAATCACCACATTAAAATCGGTGGATGCTGATATTGGTATTGCCTTTGATGGTGATGGCGATCGATTGGGTGTAGTAACCAAGTCAGGAGAAATCATAAACCCTGACAGGTTATTGATGTTGTTTGCCAAAGACGTACTCAGTCGACAACCCGGCTCAAGTATTATATTCGATGTTAAATGCACTGGTCATTTGCCGAAGTCAATCGTTAAACATGGCGGCATGCCTATCATGTGGAAAACCGGACACTCGTTCATGAAGGCCAAACTCAAAGAAACCAATGCGGCTTTGGCTGGAGAAATGAGCGGTCATTTCTTTTTTAATGAACGTTGGTTTGGTTTTGATGATGGCATCTATGCAGCTGCACGTTTACTTGAAATTCTTGACCAAGAAACAGACAGCCCACAAGCGGTCTTTGACACCCTACCTAACAGCGTCAACACGCCTGAACTTAAGGTTCATATGGAAGAAGGTGAACATTATAAATTTATGGAGAAGTTCCTCGTTAAGGCAGAATTCCCGGATGCAAAAATCACCACAATTGATGGTATCAGGGCTGATTTTGCCCATGGATGGGGATTGGTCAGGTGTTCAAACACCACTCCATGCCTGGTGATACGTTTTGATGCAGACGACCAAGCAACATTGGATTCCATTGAAGAAGAGTTCAGAACACAACTGTTGGCCGTTGATGAAAATTTAAATTTACCTTTTTAAAAGTTTCACTCGATGAGTAGTTTAAAAGACATCAGTAACCATTATGGAAAAAAGTCTCACTTTAATCATTAGTTTGCTAACTGTTGTTTTACACTTTAATGGTAAGTCACGCAGTGATGAAAAACTGTATTTGGTTATGACCTCATATCAGCGTTGGTGATTTTTTTTTGTTTTTTACGCAAGTAAAACAACCGACCTAAGAACCAAAGCTCCTTTACCAAACGAATTTAGACTCACTCACTTGTATCGATAGCCTTTTCATCAAGTCATTGACCTTTCTTACATCCAGATAATGTATGTTAATATCTTGATTGATTGGGTTTGAACCAGCAGTATCCACTGTAATTCTTGCCATATCATTACGCCGATCAAAAGGTGTTTGGGTATAAGATATATTTTGAATTTTTGCCACTTTTACTATGCTTATGGTGTGAAAAATAACACCCTGCCGATAGGCAATAATTTCATCATTAGCCGCATACCCGGCTTTATTCACATATGCTTTGGCATATATAAAAGCCAAAGGAAATAGAATCAACATCAATAAACCCCATCCTTGGTAGAAGTAAAGCAACGGAGCCATAATTAACAAAATAAAAAAACATACGCGTTTAAACACACGTTTCCAGGCACGAGGTTCTAACCCCAACCATGAAATGGCTTTCCAATCCACTTCCGGCTGAATCACAGTAATTAAACGCTCTGCTTTGGCTTTAGAGATCAAAGGAGCTATCCAGCTCATGCTGATACCGTTTTGTTCTGTCACACCACCAGCAGTTTCCATCTTGACACTGACTCTTTTAAAATATCGATGTAATGGTGAATCTTTAATCTTCAACAATTGAATACGTTTAATTGGTATATTGGCTGTTATTTTGGTCAACAACCCCATTTCTGCATGCAAATTATTATCTTGTCGTGCCAAACGAAACTGATACAACTTTAAAAAAGCCAAAAGAATTGAAGACACCCAAATGGTAACTAACATCAAGAACGCAAAGGCCAGCCCATAGATAATCCACTCAGTAATTGCCCAGCGCTCAACATGCAACTCACCAACAAAGTTTTGTAGCATTGAAATAAATTTATTTCGATAGTAATCATTCTGTGAAAGTATTGAGGCAACAATTCCTATTGGCACCAAGGCTCGGTGTGAAATAAAGCCATAGGTAGCCACATCTTTGTCAGACATTTGATACAAAGGAGGCATTACAGTTTCTTCAGTATCATTGTCATCGTTAACAATTACCTCAACTTTTTCCTCAGTTTCGTCTACAGCATTAGATCGTTGTTTAATCACGCGCTGAATAAACTTCACTTGATCATCAGAGATAACTCGGATAACCGCTTCTGGCTTAACTCCTGAAGCAGATTCAACTTGTAAAGTAGCCACATTAAACAAGCGATGTAAAACATTTTTTTCCACATTCAAATTCTGTATCCGCTCATAAGGGACTTGCCTCAGTGACTTGAACAAAATACCCTCTTTTACCACCAATCGATCCTCCTCAAGCCAATAATGATAAAACCAAAACTGTACAATCGTAATTACAGATGCCAATGATGCTATAGCAATAATGATGAAGTCTTGTTTATCTCCGCTGGTGCCAACAATACCAATCAACAACGGGAGTACACTTTTCTTGATGGCTTCTATAAATAAAAACAAGGGTGAAATATTGTGCAGTCTGTAACCTTTGGTTTTTAACTCCATATCAATTAAACCGTGTCTTCTTTTTGGTTGCTGTTGATTAATTCTTGGCGTAAATCAGCCGCATCTTCTTGCAACAAACCAGGAAGGGTGATGGTGGCATTACGTGTACCTGCTGTATGTACCACTAACTTACTCAAATCATACCGCCGCTCTAATGGTCCAGTGGTAATATCGATGTGTTGAACACGATTCCTTGGAATCATATTTTGTTGTTGCCAGAATACACCTTTATGAATTTTCAAACCGGCTTCGGTTAATGTGTATTTATAGGCCTTAAACCAATGAACTGAATACCAATAAAAAAAACCATAAAACAATAGCCACAAGAAAAAAAACATCGGCACACGATATAACCAACTTAAATCCCAAAACACCGAAGAAGTAATTGTAAAAGGCATTGAGACCAATAAAATCACAATCGCATAACTGATTCTAAAAACCTTTAAATAGTCTTTTTCAAGTGATTTAAAATCAAACGTTTTCATTCAAACTATTCCTTTTTTGAGGTAAGAACACAAGGTGACGAGCTGAAAAGTGCTCAACCCGCCACTGAATACAATAAGGTTTATTTAGGGTCAGATAAATGCATCAAAGGCAATGGTTGAGGTGAATCACTGTCGATGAAATATATTTTAGACGCGGGGTCTTTTGAAATGCTTTTCAAGGCCTCTAGCGCTTGCAGCTTGACATAATTTGGGTTATTACCAATGGCAGTATTTATCTTTTCAATCTCATAAGCCTGGGCATCTGCCAACAAACGCCGTTGTTCTGCTTGTTGTTCGGCAGCCTTTTTCTGGGCTTCGGCTTGAGCTACTAATTGTTGTTGCTCAGTTCTATACCGTTCTAATTCAGCTTTCTGCTTTTCAACTTCTTGCTCACGTTCTTTCTTGGCTTCAATCGCTTTGGTAATAAACGGCGGCAATGAAATATCTCTAATCAATACAGCAGAAACACTGATGCCTTTAGGTGTTAAGTATTCAGCCAAGCCTATCGTTAAATCAGTTTGTAATTGAACTTGAGTCTCCTCTAAAAAAAAGTCCTCGGCGCGCCTGATTGACTTACCCTGCTCTCTGAGCAAAGAACGCAATTTAGGCACCAATTGGACCGAAATCATACTGTCCACATTGCCCGTCTCTTTCAGTATATTGAAAGCCATTTCACCGTTCAGTCGATACTGAACGCTAACCTCAATTGAGGTTTGCAACTGGTCTTGAGATGGGACTTGAGCTTTTTCTTTGTGGGTTTTTTCCCTCACGTCAAATTGGTGGAATTTTAGCAAAGGATTCACAGGAATGGTTAACCCTTCAGGATAAGTATCTTTTTGCACTTCTCCAAATAATGTTGCCACTGCTACATGTCCTACTGGCACACTGACCCAAAACCTGGATCCAATTAAAATTAAAATAAAAACAATCACCAAAGGAATGAACTTGGCTATCGATACTTTATCAGTCATACGCTACTCTCTATAATTAACAATGTAATGATTGTATCAACAATACAAGAAAAAGTCGCATGTTAGAAGTCATAGCCAGCTTCATTAACCCACTAAAAACCGGTATGTCTTTATGTGCTTATCAAGCCAAAACAAAAATCATGTTATAGGTGTTCACCGTCATTGCAGCAACTACAATCCAATCTGACGTTTATTTAAATATTTAAAAATCACGTTGGTTTTTATGACATAAAAAATCCCTGCTTTAAGCAGGGATTCGTCAATCTTAAGACATCATCTTCTTTGACGTTATTCTGCCACCATTTTCGTTGAGTCACCTGCCTTGATGATTGAAAAACTATCAGGTTTTACGTATTTATTGAAAGCCATATTGACTTGTAGAATAGTTAACTTTTCAATCGCTGCCTCATATTTTTTATTCCATTGTTGAGTGCGCTCTAAATCAATAAAACTTGATAATTCACTGGCCAAACGATCATCTTTGGCTCGATCAATGCGGTTGTTTTGTAGCACACCTTTTATGGCATCATCCAGTTCTTTTTGAGTAAAGCCGATATCAATAACTTTTTGCAATTCTTCAGTAAAACCCTTTTCTACTTTATCCAAGTTTTCTGGCGCACATATGGCATAAGCACCAAAGGTAGCCACTTCATCAAAAGATGAGGCATTAAAGAAAGAACCTGCTCCATAACTTAAACCATCTTGTTGGCGCAACCTATTGGCCAATCGACTGCTGATAAATCCACCACCAAACATTTGATTGGCCATCATTAAAGCAGGGTAATCGGGGTGATCATCACTAATCGGCATACGCATCATCGCACCAAAAGCTGCTCCTGACTTATCAGGAGTATCTACAAATTTATTAATACTGTCTACCACAGCATAAGAAGCGGGGATACGTTGGTATTCAGTGTTGCTAACCCAACCTTTCAAGACTCCATTAATTTTATTCGTGACAATGGCATCATCAAAATCACCAACAATACTGATATCAGCTTGTTGTCCACCATAAAACTGATCGTGAAATGCTTTGACCTCAGCTGCGCTTGCGGCTCTGATTTCTGATATTTGATCGTCAATAGCCATTTGAAAACGCGGATGACCTGGCTCATATGGATCTAAATGCTGGCTTAATTGGCTAAACACCAGAGTGGTTGGTTGTTGCTTTTGCTGCTCTAGTCCAACGATCAACTCCTCTTTCAACACATCTAATTCTTTGCTATCAAATGCCGGACGTTTAAGCACTTCATCTAACAACTCAATCACCGCTGGCAAATTATCGTGAGTGGTTCTGACGCTGATGTTTGCGCCAGTAGAAGAACCCGAAACACTTACATTGGCTTTTAGCTCATCAAACTTAGCTTTTAATTGGCTCCGAGAATAATTTTCAGTGCCGCGATCCAACATGCTACCTGCCAACAATCCCACCGTAGATTGATTGAATAAGGCCTGTTCATTACCCAAGTCTAAGCGAATATTCATAACTACTGAATCACCACGGGTTTCTTTGTTAAGCTTTACAATTTTTGCCCCATTAACTAAATCAGCTCTTTTAGTCCTGGCATCAATGTTATCAAAAGAGGGGTCAAAGTCTTCGCCTTGAGCAACCGCCGTTCTGCCTTTATAACCGTCTAATTGAGATTTTACTTCTGCCAAGGTATAACGTTTAATAGAATCGGCACGATCAAAATCTGTTTCTGGGATAAATAAACCCAAAGTGCGGTTATCATTCACCAGATATTCTTCAGCGGCTTTTTGAACTTGTTCCACCGTAACACTTTCTGTGCGGTCTCGATTTAAGAACATCAGACGCCAGTCTCCCATACCAACCCATTCACTCAAGTTTCGAGCAATTCCCTCGGATGAATTGAAAGACAGTTCGAACTGTTTAACTAGGTTGGCTTTGGCCGCTTTGACTTCCTCTGCAGTGATGGGATTTTCCTTAACCCCCTCTAATGTCTCCAGAAATGCTGCCTTAGCAGGTTCTAAGTCTTTGTCTTTGGCTACCTGTACCATATAAGTACTCACCCCAGGTTCAGCCCATTGAAAATTAAAGCCAAAAGAGTTTGCAGCCAAGCCTTTTTTGACCACATTTTCATTCAAACGCCCAGAAGTTGGATGAGCCATAATTTGTGATAAAACATTGGTTGCTGGATACATTTCATCTGAGCCCGCAGGCGCTTTATACATGGCACCAATCACTTGCACATCACCAGCTCGTCGAACAGTGACAGAACGCTCAC
>CALLLZ010000351.1 GCA_938008005.1 uncultured Marinicella sp.
AAAGCGCTCTATATGGTGGCAGATCATTCAGGTAACTATAGCCAATTTTGATGTAAGTTGGCATGTATGCCGGCATCAGTTTATCCAGTCGAATTTTCATTGCAGGTGAAATGCCTGATAATTTCTTATAATCTTCGATCATATTATCTGTGGCAGATTGAGGGATGGGGTTGTTGGCAATGAACTCATCGATCAGTGCGCTCATATTATCTGTGATTCCAAGTGGTGACTGACTGTGTTGACTGGTGGCCATCAGTTGAATCAGCTGTAGCATCGACTTCTCGTTGTTGGCCTTAGCTGCTACACCAAAAGGTCTAATATAAGCATGTAAGTTAGTGGTGTCTTGTTGCATGCGTTTTTCAAGCAAGACGTTGGCATGACAAAAATCTGATATTCTTTCCTCAAAACAAATTTTATTTAAAATATCAAAAGCTTCAGTAGAAATTTTCGATTGAGCAATCATTTGATTTAATAAATCGCCAAAGGGTTGATAACTCAAGTCATTTAAAACATCAACCTCGTCTTCTTTATTATGCAATTTGGCTTGAAATTTGGCTGTATCTAAGCCGCTAACCAGCTTTGCAAGTGTCATGGCATGCGCAAAATCATCATCTGAGGCAAGTAAAAATTCGTCTAGTTTTGTACTCCATGCGGTTAGTTTTTTTTCTGATATTTTTCGTTCAATTGATTTTTCGCCAAACACCACGGCCATATCTTTTTTTAAATTGTCATTGGCGTAACCACTTTTATCTGTCTCGGTTTTTTCTGCAAGTGCAAGGTCATTTTGAGCAAAAGCAGTCAAGGGGAATAAGCAGAGTAGTAATGGAAAAATGTATTTGTTCATTTCGGGTTTGGGCTTGGTTAGGGTTGATTATTATATCTAAGTTTATGTTAAGAACCTGTTTTTAAAAATTCTTTGGCTTGGGCCAAAGTAGCAGCGGTGATGTGTTGGCCACCTGACATGCGGGCCAGTTCTTCTATGCGCTGCTGTTCGTCTAAATGTGCTATTTTAGATGTTGTGTATTTTCCTTGGCTCGATTTGCTCACCAGTAAGTGATCATGAGCATGCCCTGCGACTTGTGGTAAATGTGTCACAGCAAAAACTTGGTTGTTATCGCTCAGTTGTTGCATAATGTGGCCGACTTTTTCTGCAGTTGCGCCACCAATACCGGTGTCTACTTCATCAAAAATGAATGCTTGCTTAAAGTCGTTCTGTTGGGTGCTAACTTCTATAGCCAAAGAAATACGAGACAACTCTCCTCCAGAAGCGGTTTTATTCAGAGGTTGTGGTTTTTGTCCTTTATTAGCAGCTATCATAAATTCTATGTGGTCATTTCCAAGGGCTTTGGCCTTGGCATTACTTTGATGATTAACAGCAATACTGAAAACAGCTTCAGGCAAGCCAAGGTCACGAATCATCACAGTGATGTCTTTGGCAAGAGATTGGGCTGATTGTTGTCTTTTGTTAGATAATAGTTTTGCAGTTTGTAGATAGGTTTGCTGGGCTTTTTCGAGCTGTTGATTCAACCGCTTTTGGTTGTCAGCTAAATCAGCGTGGGTTGATAGGGTGTTGGCCAGTTCTTGGTGTTGCTGGAACAGCAATTCTGGCATCACGTTTTGTTTTCTGGCCACATGATTAATTTGTTCAAGTCTGTTTTCTATTTGGCTTAGGCTCTCAGGGTCGTTATCAATCCCTTCTGATAGGCTGCTCAATTGTTGCTGAGCTTCGTTGATGTTAATCAAAGATTCTTCCAAAATCTGTACAATTGCACTGAAGTCATGACCTTTGGCAGTATCAAGATTATTTATAATTTGTGCCAGTTGGCTTTCTACGCTGTTGTTATCTTCGCTGATGGTTTGAATGGATTGGTCAAGGGTGCTGATTAAATCCTGAGCATGTGCGGCAGTTTTTAAAGATTGATGTAATGTTTCGTATTCATCTTCTTTCAATGCCACCTGTTCTAGTTCATCAAATTGGTATTGTAATAACTGAACCTGTTCTTTGCCAATTGAACCAGCTGCCATCAAATCATTGATCTTTTGTTCTATCTGTTGAATTTTATGCGCTGCATCACTGGTTTGGCGCAATAACAGTTCATAATCACCAGATTGATCGAGTATCAGTTGCTGATTTTGATTTTTTAATAACCTTATTTGATCATGTTGGCCATGGATTTGGACCAGGAATTGGCTTAGCTCTTTCACCAAGCCAGATGGTGTGGGGCGTCCATTAACCCATTGTTTGCTGCGTCCTTGCTTATTAATGGTGCGTCTGATGATCAATTCATTATGGCGTGGTTCATCTTTATTGAGGAGGTCTTGTTGATTGAGCCAATTTTGTGCAAGTATATTGTCTTGTGTGTTAAATTCTGCAATGATTTCTGCTTGTTCTGCAAACGGCCCAATGGCTTGTGTATCGGCCCGATTACCTAAAGCCAATGATAAGGCGCCGATGATGATTGATTTCCCAGCGCCAGTTTCACCTGTAAACACTGACATTTTGGCATGAAAATCGATCTCTAAATGATCAATCAGAACAAAATTTTCGATGTATAAGGACTGCAACATGGCTTCTGTTAATGTTTTTATATTAATGACCTTTAATTTTACCCACCCCGCCTTGAAATGTCATCTGTAAACACCATATCACTGCCATTATTAATTTGTGCAAGTGATTATGACTGAGGAAAACGTAAACCCAACTGAGAACGATGTCGATTTGAATGATGAAGTAATTGATCAAATTGACGATGAAACCAATGAAATTGAAGGTGATAGCTGTGAGGTAGAGGGTGAAGAAGTGATTGCTGAACTGGACGACAGTGAATTGTCAGCCTTAGAGCAGATGCAAAACAAAATTGAATCTTTACAAACAGAACTTGATGAAGCCAATGAAAAACTGGCTCAAAAAGATGATGAAGTTTTGAGGGTTGCTGCCGAAGGTATGAATTTACAGAAACGTTTGCAAAGAGATTTGGATAACACCCGAAAATTTGCGAATGACAAGATCATCAAGGCAATGATTCCAGTGATGGATAGTTTGGATAAAGCGCTAGAAGTGATAGATGATGAAAATTGCGAAGTCACAACAGATGCAATGGTTGAAGGGACGCAAAACACCCATAAAATATTTGTCAAAGTTTTAGAAGATAACGGTATTGAAATTGTTAACCCAGTGGGTGAAAGTTTTGATCCTGAAATACACGAGGCGATGAGTATGGTTCCATCTGAAGAACATGATAAAAATACCATTGTTAATGTGTTTCAAAAAGGCTTTTTGTTGAATGGTCGGGTGGTTCGTGCAGCCATGGTCGTTGTGGCTCAATAACTTGAAAAATTAATCGCTGACCATAGATAGTGGTTACAGTAAAAATGAGTGGATTAATTTAATCACTCACAACCAATAAGTTTGAAGGACTGGTTTATTTGAAACAGTACCTTCGACAAAGAAATATAGTATTCAGAGGTTTTAATAATGTCAAAAGTAATAGGTATAGATTTAGGAACAACCAACTCCTGTGTAGCAATAATGGAAGGTAATGACATCAAAGTCATTGAAAATTCAGAAGGGGATAGAACAACACCATCAGTGGTTGCATTTACCGAAGAAGGTAAAACCATTGTTGGTCAGTCGGCAAAAAGACAGGCAGTGACCAATCCTGAAAACACCTTGTTTGCGATCAAGCGATTGATTGGAAGAAAGTTCAATGAAGATGTGGTTAAAAAAGATCAAGACATCGTGCCATATAAAATCATCGGTGCTGACAATGGAGATGCTTGGGTTGAAGTGCGTGGCAAAAAAATGGCCCCACAAGAAATTTCAGCTCGTATTTTGGAAAAAATGAAATCAACTGCGGAAGATTATTTGGGTCATGAAGTGAGCCAAGCAGTGGTTACTGTGCCTGCTTATTTCAATGATTCACAACGTCAAGCGACTAAAGATGCCGGTAAAATTGC
>CALLLZ010000352.1 GCA_938008005.1 uncultured Marinicella sp.
CATCATGCCACGAATACAAGCTTTACTCATTTTATAAATAGACGACAGGTTGGTATTGATCACCTGATCCCAATCATCAACACTCATGCGCATCAACAATTTATCATTGGTGATCCCTGCATTATTAACCAACACTGTGGGTAATCCTACATTATTTTTCATGTGATCAAGTACTGCATCGATGCTGTCTTGGTCAGCCACATTCAACACTTGGCCAGAACCACCTGAAGGTGCCAAGAATTTGTTAATAGCTTGAGCGCCACCATCAGATGTGGCAGTCCCAATCACTACTGCTCCTGCAGTTGCCAGGGTTTGTGCAATGGCTTTTCCAATACCTCTACTAGCTCCTGTCACCAATACTATTTGCCCATCTAAATTCATATTTTGCTCCATAGCAGTTCTTATACTGCGTCAATAAAAGATTTAATACCTTTTTCGTTTAGCATTGGTACCGTCAACATACTGCGATCGAAACGTTTAAATAAACCGGATAAAACTTTTCCAGGTCCACATTCTATGACGGTTTCAACACCTGCTTGTTGTAACGCCTTCATGGTTTGCGTCCACAGTACAGGCGAATACAGCTGCTGTTGTAACAATGATTTAATTTCACCCTCATCGTCATGCGATTTAACATCGGCGTTGTGCAATACCGGTATGACAGGCTTTTTTAACTTCACTGTTTCCAATATATGAGCCAGTTTTTCTGCAGCAGGACGCATTAATTCACAGTGAGATGGCACACTGACAGCCAAAGGCATGACTTTCTTTGCACCAGCATCAGCACACAATTGGCTTGCCGCAACCACGGCCTTACTTGCACCTGCTATGACGATTTGACCCGGAGAGTTGTAATTTGCGGGGCTGACTGTAGTACCAGTTGACAATTGAGCCTGGTCACACGCCTGCTCTATCGCATCAGCTTCTAAACCTAATATTGCTGCCATCGATCCGATGCCAACCGGCACCGCTTTTTGCATATATAAACCGCGTTTATGCACCAACTCTAAACCTGTTTCAAATGACATTGCACCAGCACAAACCAAAGCCGAATACTCACCCAAAGAATGACCAGCCATCATAACCACGTCAAATTCTTTTCTGGCTCGCAAAGCACTGAATATACCCACCGAAACAGCAAGCAATGCGGGTTGTGTCCACTGCGTTTGATTGAGCTGTTCAACAGGGCCTTCATTGATCATTTTATGCAGATCGATGTTAAGAACTTGATTGGCAATTTGTAAACAATCTGCGATTTCAGCATAGGCAGTTAAACCATCCAACATGCCAACAGATTGTGATCCTTGACCTGGAAATACAAAAGCTAGTTTCTTCATAATTTGATAATCTATTTTAGTTAATTTTTTATTTGTTAAGTTATAGTTACTAAGTTACATACAAATACGTATCAATTTAATACTTAATCAAAGCAGAGCCCCAGGTAAACCCTCCACCAAAAGCTTCTAGTAACAACACGTCTCCACGAGCCACTTTACCACTTCTGATGGCCTCATCTAGAGCCAACCCTACAGAAGCAGCAGATGTATTGCCATGTTTATCAACCGTTACAATAACCTGATCCATACTCATGCTTAATTTTTTTGCAGTTGCTGCAATAATTCTTAAATTGGCTTGATGCGGAATCAACCAATCAATATCAGTTTTTTTCATGTCATTGAATTCCAAAGTTTCTTGAACGATGCGCCCCAATGTCATAACAGCTGTTTTAAATACTTCATTGCCTTTCATGCGAATTTTTAATCCACCGTTGGGCTCATTCTTCAAACCAGTTGATACACCCACTGTCGCATTAAGCAAATGGTCATTCATTCCATCAGCATGCAAATGGGTTGATAAAATGCCTGGCTCCTCACTGGCTTCTAAGATAATAGCACTTGCACCATCACCAAACAAAACACAGGTTTTACGATCAGTCCAATCAACCATACGTGTCAGGGTTTCTGCCCCAATTACCAAGGCTTTTTTATGTTGCCCAGATTGAATGAATTTATCAGCAACACCCAATGCATAAATTGAACCACTACAAGCAGCATTAACATCCATGGCTGTGATACCTGAACAGCCCAAACCTTTTTGAATCAAACAAGCCGTGCTGGGAAACACCAAATCTGGAGTGGTAGTTCCTACCACCAATAAATCAATATCACTTATCGATATTCCGGCTGCTTTTATGGCTTTTTTTGCAGCAGCTAACCCCAGAGTTGAAGTTGTTTCACCATCAACAGCCACATGTCTTTGCTTGATTCCGGTCCGGCTTTGAATCCATTCATCATTGGTTTCAACCATTTTTTCTAAATCGGCATTGGTTAAAATCTTTTCAGGTAAATGACTACCAGTTCCGGTGATTTTCGAATAAATTCTCATGCTCTATATTGCCCCACACTGTTTTTCATTGTTTCCCTTTTCTTGACTCATAAATGTTATGTTTGACTGTATTAACTGTTGATTTTTTGAGTATAATCTGCGGTTCTGATCAAAGCATGATAAAAATCCGTTTCATCACTATTCCCGTGCGCTTTAACAACCAAAGCATCCAAACCAAGCAGTAAGGCCCCATTATATTGAGCAGGATTAAAATTAACATCATTAAATTGCCAAAATCGACTCGGCAAGATTTTCTGCCACCACTTTAGTTCAGGCTTCTGCTGTAACTGTTGCATCAAACCTTCACAGGCTTTCAATGCAATATTACCAACAAAGCCATCACAACAAATCACATCTGCATAACCCTTAAATAAATGCGTGCCCTCACAAAAACCCAAATAATTCAATTCAGATTCTTGCAATAAGCGATCGGCTTGTTGAACAGTGTCATGGCCCTTAATGTGTTCAGTACCCACATTAAGCAACGCCACCTCTGGGTTATCACCACAATTCAGCAAATGTGGTGCAACTTGTGCACCTATTTCAGCCAACCCATATAAATCACCAGCATTATATTCCAGCATCGCACCCACATCTAATAATAAAGTGGGCTTCGGAAATCCTGGCAAAACCGTCGCTAAAGCCGGACGTTCAATAGGAGCCAATGACTTCAACCAATACTTTGCAAATGCCACCAGGGCCCCACTATTACCAGCAGTAAGAACCACATCGGCCTGATCATCAGCTACCGCCTTTACAGCCATTGACAAGCTGCTCAACCTCTTCTTACGCAAAGCTATCAGAGGTGATTCATCCATTGAGATACTATGTTCAGCAGTGATAATAGTCACATTATTGGGTAAGTTTTGATAATCTCCGTGATTTTTATTAAAGTGGTCCTGATTAACAAATAACTTTATAGCAAACTGAGGGTAAGCAGCTTTAAACTTTTTAACTGCCCTTAGGCGACCTAACGGGTCATGGTCACCACCCATCAGATCAATGGCTATAATTGGCAAATTACTATTCATGGATAAAAAGGTATAAATTATGCATTAATATTAAACTAAGATTAATTGGGGTTATTTATATTTCTTTGCTTATTCATATTTATCAGAACCTCCTCTAGAAAGTCTTGATCCATTCAAAATTTCAGACTTGTCTTTAAAATACCCAGTTGCTCCAACAGCAGAAACTTAAGGAACATCAGGTTGGCAGCTTTGAAAACCACTGCGCCAATTAAATTTCTTTCAAATAATAAAAAATGGGCAAAGCGAACTTTACCCATTTATATTAACTTGGTATGACATCAGATAGCAAACTTACCATCCGTAAGCCCAAGATTAAGCGTTCACGTATTAAGAGTCTGCTTCAACTTCTTGCTCGTCAAACTGAATCACTTCTTTACCCCGATAAAACCCTTCTGGGCTAACGTGATGACGCAAATGTGTTTCACCAGTTTCAGCTTCAATAGATAATGTACTTGCTTTTAATTTGTCATGTCCTCGTCTCATACCTCTTCTAGAAGGTGTGACACGGCTTTTTTGTACTGCCATTGTGATTCTCCAAAATTACTTTTAATTTTTGTTCTTCAACTGCTCTAAAGCAGCAAAAGGGTTTTGTATTTCTTCAACTTCAGGTTTATTACTTTCCT
Source organism: uncultured Marinicella sp. (assembly GCA_938008005.1). GTDB lineage: Bacteria > Pseudomonadota > Gammaproteobacteria > Xanthomonadales > Marinicellaceae > Marinicella. Next base: position 4,040 of record CALLLZ010000352.1, read on the forward strand.
GACTTGCCAAATATTGACTATTAAGTTCCGCACCAGGTTTAAGTGGAATCGGAGGTATCTTTAACAAAATCTCGTCCTCGATCAATGTTTTTGGTTCCACTTTCATATCTTCAACCCAAGATGGAGATACTTCTGCCTCTAGCTTTTCTACATCTTCAATCTCACCGACAAAACCAATAACACTATTGGATTTAAGTGAAAAATTAAATATTTCCAAACTTCTTTGGCATATTAAATCCAACTCCGATTCAATGCGAATAATTGCTTCACCTAAAACAGTTTGCGAATGCCTAAATTGAATCTCATATTTCACTAAAGCATCCTTAGATGCAATAAGCTCAGCAGGCATTCGGCTTAAATCCGAAAGCAATAATTCACCATGCATCTGCCATTCTTTTCTAACAGCTGCGCTTAAATCTAATGATTCTGGTAGTGATTTAGCCATAACCGGCGGATTCTACTGGTTTTAATCAATGATTGCAAACCAAATAATGTGTTTTTACTAGACGTTGATTATAACAATAATTAACGCTCTGTTCAGCATTGATAACAAACTGCTAAAACTGCTCATTAATTTCATTGGACACCATGGCAATGATTTAAATTTTCAAATGAATTTGTTATGATATTCAAACTTAAAAAATTGGCGATAAAGTGCACATTGAAGAGCAAGCCCTGCCCTATGAAGACCTTTTAGATAATCGACCATTGAAACAAGTAGAATTAATGGTTATTCACTGTACAGAACTGCCTGATATCGCTACTGCCAGAATGTATGGAGAAAAAATTCACTATAACAGTGGCACAGGGAATTCAGGCCATTATTACATCGACAGAGACGGGCCTATCTACCAATGGGTCAAACCTGAAAAGATTGCCCACCATGTCAAAGGACACAACAAACAATCTATTGGCATTGAAATAATCAACACAGGTCGCTACCCTGAATGGCATCACAGCCAACATCAACAACCCGACGAAACTTATCCTGATAAACAAATTGACAGTTTGATTGACCTTATCAATCACCTACACCGAACAATTCCCAGCTTAAAACACATAGCCGGACATGAAGATTTAGATTCCGAACTGATTACAGCCAGTGATGATATAACTAAAAAGGTACGCAGAAAAATAGATCCAGGCCCCTTATTCCCATGGCAACACGTCATGAAGAACATCCAATTAATCAACATTGGCAGCATTGCAAAAAAATATGAATGAACTAGAAAAACTACTCAAATACTTTGACCTAGAACAGATTGAAGAAAACTTATTTAGAGGACAGTCTTTAGACATTGGCACTGGTCGAATTTTTGGTGGCCAAGCATTATCACAAGCACTCAAAGCTGCTTACTTAACCACTGAAGATCATCAAGTACACTCTTTGCATGCCTATTTTTTACGAGAAGGTGATTGTAATAAACCGGTTATTTATCAAGTAGAACGCGCTCGTGATGGACGGACATTCAGTAACCGAAGAGTTTCAGCCATTCAAAATGGTAAACCCATTTTAATCCTGGCTTGTTCATTCCAAAAATTCGAAAGTGGCTTAGAACACCAAAAAACCATGCCTGATATACCGATGCCAGACCAGTTGACGGAAAAAACCTTTATTCCAGGTGACAAGATAAAAAACCTGTCACCAAGGTTACGCAGAACATTAACCACCCAAGGCCCCTTTGAATTCCGATTTATTGATGATGTGGACCCTTTCGACAGTGAAGTCAAACAACCAATCAAACGAATTTGGTTCAAAGCCAGATACCCATTACAAGGCGACCAGTCCATACACCGCACACTGCTGACATTTGTTTCTGACTATCACCTGGTTTCAACAGCCACTTTACCTCATGGCATTTCTTACCTAGACCCCAAATTACAATTTGCCAGCCTTGATCATGCCATGTGGTTTCACAGACCTTTTCAAATCGATGATTGGCTGCTTTATGACTGTGACAGTCCTAGTGCATCAGAGTCACGCGGTTTTGCTACCGGCCATGTCTTCAATATAAAAGGCGAGCTGGTCGCATCAACAGCTCAACAAGGCCTGATGCGTTTGTGGGATAAACCCAAAGACTCTAAATGATAGTTTTTTCTTAAAATCAAGCTGACAAGAACTAATTTCACTCCAATGAATCAGAAAAGATCAATTGAACTATGCAAAAACAACATCACTTTGCAATCTGTTTTTTCAACAAAGCCATCCCAAGATATGCAAACAAAATAGCCACCAATGGGTTCAATAAATTTAATAAAGCATAAGGCGCATATTCAACCACGGCAACACCCAATGTAGCCGCATAAAAAGCACCGGCGGTTGACCAAGGGATCAACGGTGACATTAAGGTTGTGCCTTCCTCTACCGAGCGTGATAACACCGCAGCATCAATGCCACGATCAGAGTATAGTTTTTTATAAAGCTCGCTGTTCAAAATAATGGCAATATAAGCTTCACTCATAGCAGCCACACTTAACAACCCTGTCAAGATTGTACTGGCTACCATTGAACCAGTTGATTTTATGCGGCTAATTAATCCATTAAGTAAGGCCAAAACAAACCCTGCTCCTTGTAAAATGCCCCCTAATGCCACAGCTATAAATGCCAACAATAAAGTCCAAGCCATGGCATACAAACCGCCTCGGCCAAGCAAATCATCTATATTTTTTAAGCCAGTATCAGCTTTGGAGTTTGACCACAATGCTTGAGTAACTTCTTGGATTGACTGACCTTGAAATAAACAGGCAATTAAAACAGCGACTAAAATACAAGCAGTCATACTAATTTCAGCGGGAAACCTACGATAACTCAACACACCTAGCACCAACACTGGCAACAAGGTAACTAATGGGTTTAAATTAAAAAGTTGAGAAAGTGCCACTTGGATATTTTCAGCTTGATCAAGAGAATCATCAGTCACTGTAAAGTTAAAACCAATCGCAGTAAACACAACCAAAACCAATAAAAACGTAGGCCCTGTGGTCATAAGCATGGACTTGATATGCGCATATAGGTCAGTCTCACTGCTCATCGCAGCCAAATTGGTGGTGTCGGAAATGGGTGACATCTTATCGCCAAAAGTGGCACCTGAAATTACCATACCAGCCACCCAATATACAGGAAGTCCCAAAGCCTCTGCCATGCCCATAAAAACAACACCAAGGGTACCAACTGTCCCCCAAGAAGTACCTGTTAATAAAGACATCAAAGCACACAAAATAAAACCGACTGGTAAAAACCATTGTGGTGACATCCAGTCCAAACCATAATAGATCAAAGTAGCCACAGTACCGCTTTTCATTAAAGCTGCAATGATTAAACCAATTAATAAAAAGATATAAAAAGCAGGTAATGCTCGACTGATGGCCACATTCATCATATCTCGAATACTTGAGTAGTTAAAGCCCAATAACCAAGCATGACAGGCAACCCAAACTACTGCCATAAATAAAACGATATGCAACTGTTTATCTAGGACAAACATGCCCAAGGCAATTAGCCCAAATAGACCGATAAATACCAGCAGTGAATGAAAAAAATTAGCTTGTTTTATGTGATTACTCATACCTATTTTGGTCAAATTAATTAATGGTTTGCTTTCAGGTGACATTAGACATTATAAGACGGGTGATCGACTAAAACATAAAGTTCTTAGGATATTACCCATTATTATCTACAAGATTTTATAAGCCTCATAACAAAAATACAGAAACAAAGCTTACAATATGTTTTTACAATCAACCAAACCATACAAATTCAACTCAACCATTCCATTTGAATTAAAAACCAGTTAAAACTCGCAGCCCATGAGGTGAGGTGTCTGAGTGGTTGAAGAAGCTCGCCTGGAAAGCAGGTATACGTTAACAGGTATCGAGAGTTCGAAAAAAATGTCGGGAGCATTTTTTGACGCTGCAGGCGCACGAAGTGGGAAATACAGGACGTATTTCATCAATCCCTCTCTCATACTTATAGACCTCAAATATTCCATTCCATTTTTAGACAAAACCAGTTAAAATCCACATCCCAGTGCGGTGAGGTGTCTGAGTGGTTGAAGGAGCTCGCCTGGAAAGCGGGCCAAATTAATTACAAGGCGTTAACGCGTACCGAGGGTTCAAAAAAAATGTCGGGAGCATTTTTTGACGCTGCAGGCGCACGAAGTGGGAAATACAGGACGTATTTCATCAATCCCTCTC
>CALLLZ010000353.1 GCA_938008005.1 uncultured Marinicella sp.
GTTAATGACACAGGAGCCAATGCATCAGTTATATTTGTACCACCTCCTTTTGCAGCAGATGCTATATTAGAAGCCGTGGATGCTGGTATTAAATTAATTGTCACAATTACTGAAGGCATTCCAGTTTTAGACATGATGCGAGTAAGAACTGTATTAGACAACAATCCAGATGTAGTTATGGTCGGCCCAAATTGCCCAGGTGTCATCACTCCAGGCGAGTGCAAAATTGGTATCATGCCTGCTGCCATTCACCAACCAGGACGCATTGGGATCGTTTCTCGCTCAGGCACTTTAACCTATGAAGCAGTTCACCAAACCACTTCAGTGGGATTAGGCCAGTCAACGTGTATTGGTATAGGCGGAGACCCCATCCAAGGCACTAACTTCATTGATTGTTTGAAATTGTTTCAAGCAGATGATCAGACTGATGGCATCATTATGGTTGGTGAGATTGGTGGATCTGCGGAAGAAGAAGCTGCGGAATACATCAAGGCAAACGTTACCAAACCTGTGGTCTCATACATTGCAGGTGTCACTGCCCCAGAAGGTAAGAGAATGGGCCATGCTGGCGCAATTGTTGCAGGCGGAAAAGGCACTGCACAAGCTAAATACGAAGCCTTGGAAGCAGCTGGTGTTAAGACAGTTAAATCACCAACATTCTTAGGACAAAGTATTAAAGATATGCTCTGATCTTAACAAACCCTGAAATGCCGCGTATTTTAATTAAAAATGCAACCGGCTTTTTACCAAAGCCAACAATTGATTTGTTGGCTTTTTTAATGCCTTCCCCATTATGGCTTTATCGGGTCACATGACCGCTTTGACCACATATACGACAGTTCAGTTTTATGTTATATTAATGATAGTATGATCGAATGCCACAGGAGAACCACATGAAATACCCCAATATAATAAAAAGCAGCCTAACCCTCTTTTTGCTCTTATTGGCACTTACAACAACCGCTGAACAAAAAGTTACATTGGGCAATTTTGAACTTCATTACAACACCTTCCCTTCTACTTTTTTATCCAAAGAGATTGCCAACACATACCAAATCACCCGTTCTAAAAACCGTGGCATTATCAGCCTTTCAGTATTAAATAAAAATCAAAGACCACCTAAAGCAATAGAAGCAAACATTAACATAATGGCCAAAAATTTATTGAATCAAAATAAAGATGTTAAACTGATTAAAATCATTGAAGAAAATCAAGCCATTTATTATTTAGGAACATTCGCACTTAACAATCAAGAAGATGTAAATTTCAATATCAACGCCACTCCCAAAGGTAGCGATGAAATTATTAATGTTAAGTTTTCGCGTGAATTTTATACAGATTAAAACACCATAGATATGAAACCTAACATTATCACAATCACATTCTTAGTCATAATTTTAAGCCAAGTCAATATGAGTCACGCCAATAACAGCATCACCATTTACTCAGGTAAACACCAAGGCCACCTGAATCAAAACCAATTACAAAATGTACATAACATACCCGGCTTTGCCGTGGTCAAACAAACCAGAACTTCACAGTTCCAAAAAGGTCAGTTCACCTTGGCTTTTGATGATGTGGCTGAACACATAGACCCCACAACTGTCAGCTTTAGCACACCCAATAATCCATCTGCTGCAACAGTATTAGACCAAAACTTTCAATTCGACTTGGTTGGTACTGACAAATTATTACAAAAATATATAGATCAAATCATTCATGTCAATCACAACCAAGGCGACCAAAGTATTGAATCAAGCGGCACTTTACTCAGCACACAAGGTGGAATCACCTTACAAACAGAGTCAGGATCAGTCATCACCATAAGCACTTGGAACCACATTAATTTTCCTAATTTACCAGGTGGCTTATTAACCAAGCCCACCCTAGTCTGGTTATTAGATTCAAATTCTAACAATCAAGAAATGATGGCTTTGAGTTACCAAACTCAAGGGATGACTTGGTGGGCTGATTATAACATCACACTCCTCAGTGATACTGAGAATTGTGAGTTAGACTTATCTTCTTGGGTGTCGATCGTAAACAAATCTGGTGCCAGCTTTGCCGACACACAATTAAAACTTATAGCTGGTGATGTTAATCGAGTGCAAAACAATCGTCGATCTCAACCAATGGTTAGCGATAGTTTAGTTAAGTCAGCAAATGCCCAAAACTTCACTGAACAATCACTGTTTGAATATCACTTATATAAGCTCCCGCGCAGCATTGATCTCCCCAATAATTCAACCAAGCAAATACAACTCATGAACCGAACCAACGGTATTAATTGCGAACGTAAATTAGTTTTTAATGCCACCGGACAACGCCGAATCAATTACCATCGTCCCATCACTGACAAAGGCTACTGGGCACAGACCGAAGCCAAAATTGAAGCCCTACTGAGCTTTCACAACAACACCAAGAACCAACTCGGTGTCCCAATGCCTGCCGGTCGTGTTCGGGTTAATATGGCTGATGCAACCGATGGCAGTATAGAATTTATTGGCGAAGACAACATTGAACACACACCAAAGAATGATAAAATCACGTTAAAGCTTGGCCATGCTTTTGATGTCAAGGGTAAGCGGGTGCAACGCAATTTTGAACTCACTAAAAGTGGCTTGATTGAACAAATTGAAATCACCATTAACAACCAAAAAGACAACATCCAACAAGTTGAGATTATTGAACCCATGTTTCGATGGTCTAACTGGAAAGTTACCCAACATGACGAAGCGTACAAAAAATTAGACGCATCAAACATCAGTTTTGTGGTTAAAGTGCCTGCTGAAACTGCCAAAAGCTTTAAATACACCGTTCAATACAATTGGCCTACAACCAATAAACAAGAGCTGCAATAGGCATAGAAGTGATTTATTAACGATGGATGTGAGCATAATCACAATTTCATGACAGTTATGGTGGTAAAATTTTTTTAAATAGGCTGGATTGAAAGACATGAACCCTGAAAATATAGAAAAAAAAATCGTGGACATCAAACCGAAATCACCTGAAAACATCAATCAGGGGGTTATTCTACCCAAAATCCACAAGTTGTTTATTCAAGGCCTCAAACCAACTATTCGGGACTATTATGACAAACTTGACGACGCATTATTTGATTTAGCCGAGAAAGCAGAAAACAACGAAAAACAAAACCATTACTTTGAAGCGATGCGAGAAGTTCGCAAGAAAAAAGAATTAATGGTACGTAAATTTTCCGAAAATGTTCAACAAGTTTTTAAACTTTTTAAACAGGGCAACTTCAACTACTTTAAAACTCCTCGCAGCGAAGAGACCCTTGACGAAGATCACTTATCCTTGGTCGATGAACGAGAATTAGATCAGAAACTTGCCATTTCTAATTTAATCGACAAAGCCAATTCTTATCTACATCAACACTTGTTTGCTTTAGAAAAACGTTTTACTTTATTGGCAGGTGGCACTGAAATCAAGATCAATCAAATACCTGTATCACCAGAAATAATTGTCGATTCTTTTGCGGCTACTTTTGACCATTTAAACATTGATGACACCATGTATATCATCATGTTAAAACTGTTTGAAAGGAGTTTAATTCATAATTTGGTTAAGACTTATCAAGACATCAATCAATTATTGATTGAATCTGGAATCATCCCCAACTTAAAATTCCGAGTTACCAATCATGGGCAATCTAATAACTATTCTTCTCAAAACCATACAATCCCGAATGATGAACTGGTTGATCAGTTGGTACCTGTTGAATCACAGCAACAAAGTAGTGATTCAGTGCTTGATGCGCAGTATCAAGCAATTACCACAGCATTGAGTCAAAGACACGTTCAGAGTCATGCATCTGACCAACCAAATGGAACACACGCAGCCATTGGCAATATGTCAATGTTTGATGCGTCAATAGTCAGCAATGCCTTAAGTATTTTACAAGTTGAAGAGTTAAATAACTTTAACTCAAAACAAGCCTCCCTGAGTCCAACCGAAATAAAAAATGCGTTGTTATCGCGCCTCAAAGATTTAGACCACGAAGGTGAAAACAAGCAAGTCAATCAACAGGATGAAGACATTATTGACTTAGTAGGCATGTTATTTCAGTTCTTAGTAGATGATCGCAATCTTCCAGATCGAATCCAAGCCTTGTTAGCGAAATTACAAATTCCTTATTTGCATTTAGCTTTGAAAGACCGGAAGTTATTCGCCAATAAAAATGACAATGCCAGAAAACTATTAGATATCATTGCTAAAGCCTCAATTGGCTGGAATGAAGAAGATGATAAACGTGGTAAGTTTATCAGCAAAATTGAAGAAATCGTTCAAAACATCTTAGAAACAGAGCAACATGGAATTGACTTTCCAGCAATGATTGCTGACTTTGAGGAATTTGAAGCTAAAAACAGCAAACGAACTAAAGTCATAGAAAAAAGAACATCAGAGAAAGCGTTAGGCCAAGAACGAATTATCAAGGCCAAGGAACAAACTGCACAAATTCTTGAGTCAAAGCTCAAAAAACACTCATTACCAAAACTGGTCACTGAATTATTGTTAACACCATGGGCCAATGTTTTGATCTTAGCTCATTTGCGGCATCAGGACGAGCCAAAGAAAATTCAAAACTTTATAAAATTCGTTGATAAGCTTATTTTTGTATCTGTTAAAAACAAAAAAAATATGGCAACCAATGCCCAAATCAGTCACGTTTGCGATCAACTTAATCAAGGTTTAAGGCTGGTGGCTTTTGACGAGCACAGTATCAAAGAAAAAAGCCATGAACTCTATCATCTTCTGATGTCTATCAATGGAATTAAAGAAGCTGATGATGTTAACCACGAAATGATGCTGCCTCAAGAGGTATTTGAGGTAGACGAATCAACCGAAACTGAGCAACCTGAAATAGTACACTTCATAGCTGATAAAAAATTCAACAACTTAAATACAAATATCACCCATGTTGATGATGAGTACTACCAACAAGCCAAAGCTTTGGAAACTGGGGAATGGATTCAATTCATAGCAGAAGAAGAAAACCCTGATGACATTGAAAAAAATGAAGGCGTCAGGGCCAAGTTATCTTGGATTAGCCCAATTAGCAATAAGTTACTATTTGTTAACGCCCGTGGGGTCAAGGTCACAGATAAGAGCCTAGATGAGCTGGCTCATGACTTACGTGAGAAACAGGCAATTGTTTTACAACAAATCCCACTTTTTGATCGTGCAATGTCGTCCATCGCTCAACAAGTAACCAGTGAAAATGAGAAAACCAAACAAGAGCACTCTGAAACTAAAATAACAAACGCCAAAACAACTGAAAACAACATACCTGAGAACTGATAAGCAAACGTTTTCCGGCCGCAACTTTGCAACACTTAAAAAAAACACATTACAGACTTGCTTCGTAAGTATTTTGCATTAAAGTAGCAACTGTCATTGGACCCACTCCTCCTGGAACAGGAGTTATCCAACTGGCTTTTTTAGCAGCCTGATCAAAACTAATATCTCCACACAAACCACCACCTATTTTTCGATTGATACCAATATCAATAACTATCGCGCCTGACTTAATCCAGTTGGCATCAACAATATCAGGATTACCCACTGCTACACATAGCAAATCTGCTTGTTCAACATGCATGGCCAAATTTTGGGTAAATCGATGGCAAATAGTTACCGTAGATCCAGCGAACAACATTTCCAACATCATTGGACGTCCAACTATATTAGAAGCACCCACAATCACACAATGCATGCCCTTAGGGTCAATACCATAATGATGTAACAGGGTCATCACACCTCGAGGTGTACAAGGACGTAAACCAGGCTGTCTTAACACCAAATGCCCTACATTACTTGCATGAAAACCATCAACATCCTTATTAGGGTCAATCCGATTGGTAACCTCGGTTTCATTGATATGTTCAGGCAATGGCAGCTGCACTAGAATGCCATGCACCTCTGGGTCATCATTCAATTCGTCAATCAATGCAAACAGGGCCTTAGATGAAGTTTGTCTCGGCAGGTGGTGTGCCACCGATTGAATGCCGGTTTTTTTACAGGCTTTTATTTTATTATTTACATAGACTTGAGAAGCTTCATCATTGCCGACCAATACCACCGCCAAACCTGGTGCTTGATGTCCCATAGAAACACGTTTAGCTATTTTCTCGGTCAAATTGTTTTGAATCAATTCTGAAACTTTCTTGCCATCTAATATTTGATAATCACTCATGTTCTTTGTCATCTTTGTTATGGTTCAGTGAATGCAGCCGCTGCGTATTTTCGAAGGGTATTTTAACATTTTAAAATGATGATGCAGCACGTCATAACTTAACATTTTGAGTTTTAAATCATCGCCTAAGCCCGTTAAATATTTGATCGTTTCAATAGCTTGCAACATACCTGCCAAGCCTGGGACCGGGCCCAATACACCTGCTTCACTACAATTATCCAATTCCGAGTCATCAACACCAGGAAAGAGGCATCGATAACAAGGTCTATTTTTTTCGCCACTGAACAACGTCAATTGAATATCAAAACCAGAAACTGCTGTGAACAACCAAGGCTTATTAAACTTCAAACAAGCTTCATTGATGACATAACGACTGCTGACATTGTCACTGCCATCAACAACCAAATCTACGTTTTCGACAAGTGATTCAACATTTTCAACAGTTAATCTCTCATTCAACGCTTGAATGCTGACATTATCATTCAATGCAATTAACCGCCGTTTAGCTACATCGGCCTTTGGTTGCCCAACATCCTCTTGTTGATATAATATTTGACGATGTAAATTATGGATAGCAACAGTATCATCATCAATTAAAGAAATACGACCTAACCCTGCGCCAGCTAAATACAATAATGCAGGTGCACCTAAACCACCCGCACCAACTACCAAAACATGTGAATTCTGTAATTTATTTTGTGCTTCCAGACCAAAGTTTGGCAACTTGACTTGACGTTCATAACGATCCACTGCAGGTACTTTTACTGGTACTTCAACTGGCAAACCCATTGCTTCCCAAGTTTTAAAACCGCCTTGTACAGAATAAAAACCATCCCCCCATTTCTCTTCCAACTGTTCAACCAACACCGCCGAGGTCTGTCCAAGATAACAAACAATACACACTTTTTTGCCTTGCTGTTTGAGCTGTTTTGCTTGATTAAGCAAATCACTGCTGGACCAAAGTTTTGCATTTTTCGGCACACCATCAAGCCATGCACTTTGCGACCTGATATCAACCAGAACAACAGACGGACCATCGCTTAATGATGCCGCTGTTCTTGCATCAATAACAGCCATAAAAAACTAACTCCCAAACTGCATAAAGGGTTGAATATTCACTCTAGAACCTGCTTTCAGATCATATTGAGCCTCGTCCAAAACCACAAAACAATTCGCATCTGCCAAAGATTCGATGCGGCTAGACTGTTGTCCACCACAGATAGTAACCTGAATTTGATTTCCTTCAGCCATGTCACTGATCCTTTCATAATAACCACGAAAAAACTCACACCTGCTGTGTGTTTTAGGTAAATCATGACAGAGTGTAGCATGCCACGTTATTTTCTTGCTGCATTGTTTTTTAAGTTTTTGAATCACTGGAAATACATATTGACACAATGTACTGTAAGCTGACACTGGATTGCCAGGCAGGCCATAAAATAACGCATTCTTTAATCGACCAAAAAGCATTGGAAAACCTGGCTTAATCTGAACCTTATGAAACAATACCTCTCCTTGTTCTTGCAGCACCAAAGGAATCCAATCTTTGTCGCCCATTGAAACACCACCCACTGAAATAACAACATCACATTTCATTTTTTTGATGGAAGCCATGCGCTTGCTGACGGCCTCTTTGGTATCAAGTAAGGTATCCAAAACCGTTACTTTACAGCCCATATCTGTCAGCAAAGCAGAAAGCATCGTGGTATTGGCATCATAAATTTGCCCTGGCAAACAACTCATACCAGGCTTCACCAATTCATCACCAGTCATCATCAAAACCACATGTGGTTGCTTTAACACCTTTACTTTTGACAACCCCAAAGAAGCTAACAGCCCCAGATGTGCTGAATTTAACCGCTGGAAAGATTCAACCACCGCCTGATTTTTTTGTAAATCTGAGCCAGCTGTTCTTATGTATTCACCTTCTTTTGGCAACTCAGTAAAACTGAGTTCATTGTTTTCAATAATGGCTTGCTCCTTGAGCACGATTGCATTGGCATCCGCGGGTAACATACCACCAGTCATAATTGGAATTGCCTTGTTCTTACACAATACTGTTTGGCTTTGAGCAGTGGCATGAATTGCATCACCTAGACTTAATACATAACCTGATGCCTGTTGCCTTGATTGCAAAATATTCAAGTTAATGGCATAACCATCCATGCGGCTACACTCAAAAGCGGGTACATCAACCGGGGCAGTGACAGGCCCTGCAAGAACTCGACCTAAGCTACAATCCAGAGATAAAAATTCATTTGTTACTTTCTTGTTTTCAACTTGCTGAAGTATCAGCGTGACAGCTTGGCTGTGATTGATTTTCTTTGGAAATGACATGAGCTGTTCGAATAAAATCAATCAGGTCAACTAGCTGTGCTTCGGCTTAGGTTGGTTATGTGCTTGTTTCCTCCTTGATGGAAATCTCTTTTCATTACCCGGCTTATCTTTATAGGGATTTTTACCATCTCTAAATTGCATAATAATAGGCACGCCTTTTAAATCAAAAGCTTTTCGATAAGTATTTTCCAAATACCTCTTATATGAATCTGGCAATTTAGTGGTTCGCTTTCCATGAACTACTATGCGCATTGGGTGATTTCCGCCAGAATGAGCAAATTTTAACTGCGAGCTTAAACCCTGAACCAATGGCGGTTGATGAGCTTTATAAGCTGCGTTTAAAACGTTAGTCAATTTATTAGCTGACAACTCTTGATCCGCTTTATCCATCAACAAATCAATGCGTTCCATCAATACTCGCAACCCTGACCCATGCAAAGCAGAAATATATAACAATGGCACCCATTCAAATGCCTGCATTTTTAAGTTAATCTTTTCTTTGACATAGTTACGGTGTTCTTCAGATAGGTTATCCCATTTATTAATAACCAAAATCACGGGTTTAGCGTGATAAACTGCCAAACCTAACAAATGTAAATCCTGATCGGTGATTCCTTCTGTCGCATCCATCATCATCACACAAATTTGTGACAACTTAATTGATTCAATGGTCTTTAAAATGCTGAATTTCTCAATACCCTCGCCTATTTTCGCACGCCTCCTAACTCCAGCGGTGTCAATCAGCGTATAAGGTAAGTCATCCCAAATTAATGGCAAAGAAATACTGTCACGTGTGGTGCCAGGCATATCAAAAGCCAACACCCGATCTTCGCGCAACAACCGATTGACCAACGTTGACTTACCCACATTAGGTCGGCCAATTATGGCTATTTTAGGACCATGATCTTCAACCACCTCGGTTTTAAAATCTTGTTCATTGGCTTTAAAATAATCATTTAGATACAATTTCAATTCAGCCAGACCTTTGCGATGCGCTGAACTAACAGCCATTAAATCAACTACACCTGTTTGATAAAATTCAGCAA
>CALLLZ010000354.1 GCA_938008005.1 uncultured Marinicella sp.
CATATTCGCCGCCTTTTTTCAACGCCTCCTCATAAGCTGGCCTGGCTTGAAAATCCTTGACAAATTGATAAATACTGGGGTGAGATGCTGCTGTAATCGCACCTTTAGCGACACTGGCTTCTAAGGGAAAAGACATTTGAATATCTGCTCCACTGATTTGATCTCCAGCGAAATATTTGTTCACCGACAAATGTTTTTCCACATAAGCAAAATGTTTTTTGATGTTTGGACTTACGAATGAATCCATAACCTTGTTGGCAATTCCATGCGCAACTGGTTTTACAAAAAAAGGCATTTTGCTGCTTTTTACTTTATCAAATACAATTTTTAACAACAAAGGCGACATCAATGAGCCTTCAGCATATTGCAACCAATACATATAAGGCCTGTATTTTTTACTGTTGCGCCTTGGTACCCATTCACCACTTCCGTATTTATAACCCAAATAGTCTATGATCGCACCTGATTCAGCCAACACATCATCACCGTCTACCACCACCGGAGATTTCCCCAATGGATGCACTTTATGCAGTTCATTCGGCGCCAATTGTGTCTCGATATCACGTTTATAAAATTGAATTTCATAATCAACACCCAACTCTTCTAACAACCAAAGAATACGTTGTGATCGAGAGTTGTTAAGATGATGGACTGTCAACATATGTTTCTTGCTGTTTGAAATACCTTACAGTTTACCATCATTCTAACTCTGACAGTAACCGAAGGATTTCTTTGCGCATCGCGTCTATACTGTCTTCTATCGCAAGCTTGCTTGTTTGCTCTGTATGTAAGGTCGGCCAATATTGGTCCCAAGTTGCTATCAGCCTATTTGCTGATTGATTGGATGAAGCCGGTAGAACCACAGCCAAATCTTGGATGGTTAATACATAGGTCCAACCCAAACGTGGATTGCCTTTATGCTGCAAATCCTTTTCATAATGATTATAAAAAACCACTTGTTGTAATTCGTTTATTTTCAAAATAATTTCAAACGCCGCATACCTTTGGTTGCGATTGTCTTCGGTTAATTCGTTGCGCCAGGAGTTATATGACAAACTGGTAATAGCAATGATAATACTGATCAATGCAATCGCATTATCCTTAATTTGACTTTTGATGCTTTGATGCTTTTTTTTGCTCATAACAAACAAAGACCTTCATGATGATTAAATATTACACAGTTATGAAAACCAATAAAGGTTTCTTGATATTAACAGCCATCATATTTAAAAAGCCAATCATTGGACGATACGCTCGATTGAATTGATTTTCACCCTGTATAAGGCACTACTCTTTAACCACAATAACTTTGCCATCCCGTTGTCCAGACGCCGCAACAGCCACTGCTTTTTTGATGTCTTTAACAGGATAAGTTGCATGCACTGGCGCTGAAAGTTGACCTTTTGCAATCAAGCCAATCAATGAAGCATATAATTCTTGTTGTTGCACTGGAGTCGAGGTGCGAAACCATTTAGCCAGCCAAAAACCACGTACAGTGATGTCTTTGAATATAATTACGGTAGGTGGCATTACACAAGATTCACCACTCATGGCCCCATAATTAACAAGAGTTGCGCCATCGCTCAAAGCTTCTCCCATACGAGCTGTGGCACTTCCTCCAACCGCATCTATACCCAGTTTCATGACTGCACCACCAGTGGCACTTTTTACCTGCTTCGCCAAATCTTTTCCATCCACCAAAACCACATCAGCTCCAGCAGCTAATAAAGGCTCCACCAATGACTCGCGACGCACCACATTAACTGTTTTTAAGCCACGTAATTTAGCCAAAGCGATTAAATAAGCACCCACGCCTGAATTGGCTGCATTTTGGATCACCCAATCACCAGCCTTCAAATCAACAAATTCACTCAACATCAAAGATGCTGTGGGTGGGTTAACCGTAATCATCGATAGCTGAACTGGATCGACTCCATTAGGCAAATCAACCAATCCTTTTGCATCGGCTACCATGTGAGTAGCCCATGTACCAATGCCAACAGGTAACAAGACAGTTTGCCCAATAGCTGGTTCAGATACACCAGGGCCATGCTCAACAACCTTAGCTACACCTTCATTACCACCAATGGCTGGCAGTGGTGGTAAAATGCCGTATTGCCCTGTTAAAGTGAGGACATCTGATGGATTGATCGGCGCTGCCAACATTTCAAGCAAAACCTGACCTTCCTCTAAATCAGGCTTATCAAAAGGAACTGCCTCAATCAGATCTTGAGGAATGGGACCACGTGTATGATACTGAGCTTTTAACATAATGAAACTTTTGTGATTTGTAGGTTAATTAAAAAACATTATACAGCTAAAAATGATCAAAAAAATCAGTTGCAGGGTTAATAGAAAATTATCTCCTGATGAATTTAAGTTCAACTGCATCCAATTAAATAGACTGTGTCAGTCAACGACCAATCTTTTTTCATGTTAAAACCCATGAACGTTACAACTATCTCAGTGATGATGACAGCTTGAGGTTTTACATAAAAGTCACTATTCACAAGCCTGAAAATATGCATAACTGGCACCCATACGATTTTCATCCAGTATTAATGAATGCCTGCTTATTGTTGGATAATCCGCCAATTAGTTTTTTAACTGAAGGGCTTTCATATCGCCCTATTATCAAAAAAAAATTTACTTGACCTTCACAGCCCACGGATAATCATCATAGACGTAGCACGTATTTGGGTTTAGAAGCCCTTTCTCAAGGCCTGAATTAACTGGTAAATCCGTCACTTTAGTTGTGGGTTTCCGTATCTTATTCCATACATCAACAATGGCATCATCATAAGAGTCATTTGGTGCTGAACCGCCTGGTAAATATCGAGATCTATTGGGGTCAGTTTTAGCAGGTGTGATATGCATATCTTGACAATTCACCTGCTTGCCCCCTGCTGAATCACCAGGTTGCTTATTAACAGTTGTACCATATATGAAAGATTGTAAAAGTGATAAGTTCTTATGATTGCTTGCTAAATACGTTGATGCTGCCAAACCAGTTCTATCAACACCACTTGCGCAATGTATGTAATAAATTCGCTGAACCTTATGACTCTTATTCATCCATTCAGAAAGACTCTTTGCCAGTTGAGCATTTAAACCATAAGCATCTTTGTTATTTTGTATTGACCAAAGTGACATTTGCACTAAATGACCATTTACATTAGCTGGTCCTCCACTCGGATACCAAGCATTATCATCCAAGGCTGACATCTTGGCTTTTTTATTTCCAAATGATTGCAGCTCTGACAAGATTGAACCTCCCTCTGATGTTGGATTTTGCAGACAGATATCACTGAATACATAAGCTCCTTTCTCTGGAAAATCTTTCTGATCAGTTTGGTTTTCATATTGAGATTTCATATAATCATGTAAATCATCAAATGATACAGATTGAGGCCCATCCGCTTTACTCGGTGCTGCCAACGGGCAATTCCCTCTAAAGAGCATATTATTGCTATTCTTATCCACAAGAAAAACCATTTCTTCTCTCAGCGGTGCATATTTTGCCGCGACTCCACTACTCGTTCCAACTGGAGTAGCAACCCCAATATATTGAGGTGCTGATGGGTGATGGTTAACTATCGAGTCATTAAATTTATGCTGCCCATCAGCTTTGGACCACAGAAGTGATGGTTTGTTTGTAGCACCATTCTTACTTAAAAAAAAGTTAACATTAACATACGCCTTTTCATTACCATTGTATTTAATTTCAACTTGACCTTCGGAAAAGTCTGCATTCAAGCCTTCATTCTCAACATAAAATGTAACGGCCACACCTTTTGTGCCACCAACAGTTCCTGCACTAACAGAATCTACTTTCGTTAACACACCATTTATTTTTTGATGTAAGGTCGCTGTTGGATTAACAGTAACAACCGCTTCTACATTTGCGGCTGGGGTAATGATATATTCTTGAGAATAAGTTGATGGACTTAACATTTAACACTCCTAATTTCACTTTTAACATTTGATAAAGTGCATATATTTTTCACAAAATTGCACCAATTAATTATTCGAAAAACCCATTCAAATCCACCAATTAAACAATGGAAAAATGGTTAATTACGCTGTAACAAAACTGGTCTTTTTAATGACCTTGATTGCCTACTAGCAACCTGGTTTCATACATTCCGAAACCATTACAAATTTACTGACTTGGTAACTCTGGCGCCTTCGGCCAACCTTCAGGTTCTTGTCCATAAGTTTGTAACTGAGTTGTTAATGCCTGATGCATGTTATGCCATAAGATCTGAGTATCGACTGCAATTTCACCAGAGGAGTCTCCATCTAATGGCACAAGATTAGTTGCCTCATCATCTCTGGTTTCAGGGTTACTAGAAAAGTTGTACATTTCATATTGAAAATCAAAAGCCGTACCATTGGGGTTACTGTCATTAACTCTCACATGGTAATAAACAGCATACTTACATTTTTTATCTGTATCGACCAAACAGCGAATATGAGCATTGGAGTCATCTGTAGCAAATAAAAATTGATCATACGTACTGGCAATTTCTCCCGAAGACAAAATGGCATCTGCAATCGACTGCCCTTGAATTGCATATTTACTGTAAAGATTTGACATGTTCTGACCAGTAATTTCAGCAATTGTAGGCATGATGTCTATCAATCCAGCCAACCCTTCACAATTCAATCCTTGTGGCAAACCAGGATTTGAAAAGATCATCGGAACCAGCAACGTTTCGTTGTAAGCCTGATGTTCTTTTTCAATCATACCCGCTTGAGCCATACCCATTTCCCCATGATCAGCTAAACGAATAATCAGGGTATCCTTTGTCAGTTCATTAGGATTGTTATTTAATGAAGTTACAACCTTGCCTAATAGCTCATCACTCAACGTTTCTAAATACGCATAAAATCGAATGTAATCTATGGCTTGTTCATTGGTATAACCTGGTCTGGTCCAATTATTTTGAATGGTCGGTTTATTTGCCAGTTGTTCTGAGCTCAAATCGTAACTCTGTGGTAAATTTATCTCTAGAAAAACTCCTTTCTGCCACGGGTAAAGACCATCTGGTTCTTTTAAAAATCCGGCATTTTCATAATTATCGGGGGAAACCCAAACATCATGAGGGTTTAACAATGAAACAACCAAGCAAAATGGATTTGTTCCATCACTATTAGGTACATAGTTCTTTAAATAATCTGTCGAATTGATAACGCTGTGGGGATAACTGACACCATCAGTCACTCTGGCGTCATTTTCACCCAAACCGGCACCTAAAGAATAAAAAGCCTTACTTCCTTCAGGCAGTGGTGCTGGAACCATTGAGTCACCAAAGTCAGGCGATGTCCAACCTGGAAGACCATAGGTTTCAGCTATACTTTGGTTATTTTCTGCCAGCTCTATTTGATGCGCTTTTTGTTTATCTGGTGCTATTTTAGATGCATAGCTCGAGTCTAGGTGAAATTTGCCTTTATAACTGACTTCATAATTAATTCCAGCAGGCACTAAATCAGCATCTTGCATTAATTGATCCAGTGTCACCAAAGGCAAATCTTTTCCATCGGG
Source organism: uncultured Marinicella sp. (assembly GCA_938008005.1). Taxonomy (GTDB): domain Bacteria; phylum Pseudomonadota; class Gammaproteobacteria; order Xanthomonadales; family Marinicellaceae; genus Marinicella. Next base: position 5,549 of record CALLLZ010000354.1, read on the forward strand.
CAAATGTATTAGCTCCCCCATATTTAATGTGTCTCCAACTTCAGTAACACCATTTAAAGTTGGATAAGTACTGGTGAACAATGTTCCTCTACTGGGAGAACATGCGGTTGTATTTGTCATGCCATTGCTGAATGTCACACCAGATTGTTGTAAAGCGGTTAAATTGGGTAAGTTTTTTTCAACCCAGTTTGAAGGATAATGCTGTGTTGTGCGCTGTTGGTCTGTGATTAAAATAAGTATGTTTGGCTGCTTAGTAAACGGTCCCCAGAATAAAGACATGATATTTCCCCCTCTACCGTCATTTATTTTTTGTTTTTATATGATGTTTGTGCATTATTATATAATAAATATGCATTTATATCACATTTATTTAACAAGCCTTTTTAATAAGGTTTTAGTTTATTTAAAATCACTCTCAAGCCAACTTTCTAAGCACCAGAACTGAAACTATTTCACTCAGCAAAAAATAAATAGCAAACAGATAAATACCACAACGGATTAAAAGCCGAAACCACACCTTACCCTAACCATCAAATGATGGTTACTCACTGCAAACAATGCGACTTTAAAATCACGAATATGAGGGACTTTGTTTTTCATTAAACCAAAGACTAAATCAAAGATTTAGAACAAATAATTATGACTTAGCTAAAACAACCAATTTAAAACTGCAAGAGGGAGGGTAAATTTTCGCTACACACCAAACATCTCATCCATAAAACTCTATACAAATCCCCTACTATAGGCTCAAACCTTAGCCAATTCCTGCGCTTGCCTTTGCCAACGTTGAATAATCAGCTCACAAACCTCAGGACTTTCCATCATCAAATCCACAGCCATATTTTTAGCTTGTTTGAATAACTCAGCATCTTGCTCTGGATTGGAGAACCTGAATTCCATGCTGCCTTTTTGACGGGTGCCAAGGATTTCACCTGGGCCACGCAGCTTAAGATCTTGTTGAGCAATTTTAAATCCGTCATTGGTTTCGCGCATAGTTTGTAAACGAACTTGTGCATTTTGGCTTAGCGGTGATTGATACATCAAAACACAATGGCTTTGGCGATTTCCTCGCCCAACTCGTCCACGCAACTGATGTAATTGTGACAATCCCAAGCGTTCAGCATTTTCAATAACCATCAAACTGGCATTGGCTACATCAACACCCACTTCAATCACTGTTGTGGCTACCAACACTTGAATTTCATTGGCTTTGAAACGATCCATTACTGCTTGTTTGTCATCACTTTTTAACCGACCATGAATCAGCCCGACTTCTAAATCGGGAAACCAATTTTTCAGCTCTTCAAAGGTATCCTGAGCAGCTTTGGCTCTCATGTGCTCAGACTCTTCTATTAAAGTACAAACCCAATACGCCTGTTCACCATTGTCACAAGCCTTGCGGATTCGCATCGCCAATTGTGGCATCTTTTTGTTGTCCAACAATACGGTATTGATGGTTTTTCGATTGGGTGGTAATTCATCAATCACTGATACATCAAGATTGGCATAAGCTATTTGAGCCAAGGTTCTTGGAATCGGTGTAGCAGTCATAATTAAACTGTGCGGTACCAAATCAGCCGTATTCTCTTCACTGGTTCCATAAACGGCCTTACGGTTGATTTGGCCTTTTTGTTTCAACATCAAACGTTGGTGCACACCGAATCGATGCTGTTCATCAATAATTACCAAAGCCAAATCACGATAAATCACATCGGCTTGAAACAAGGCATGGGTTCCAATGACAACATCAGCACTACCGGCTATTTGTTCCAACACCTCAATTCTGATTTTGCCTTTGATCTTACCAGACAAAAACACCACTTGATGGTCGGGAAAATAATCCTTTAAGGTCAACAAATGTTGTTCTGCCAATATTTCAGTTGGAGCCATCATTACCGCTTGTTTACCATGCGCCAAAGCGGCTTGCATGGCAAGTGCGGCTACCACAGTTTTACCACTACCAACATCACCTTGTACCAAGCGCTGCATCGGATGATTTAATGCCACATCCTGATGAATCTCGCCTACCACCCGTGCTTGTGCGCCAGTTAACTTAAAAGGCAAGCGTGACAACAGTTGTCGATTTTGTTCTGCATCAACCAACAATTTCGGCGCATTCAATTGTTGCACAGCTGTTCTGGCCTGATGCATGGCCAGAAAATGCGCCAAAATTTCTTCAATTTTTAGTCGTTGTTGTGCCGGATGAGTGTGGTTAATCAACGCCATCACATCAGCATCACTTGGCGGCCTGTGAACAAATTGTAAAGCTTCATTCAACGTTGGCATATTGTTTTCAACCAACCATTCTTTGGGCAAAAGCTCTGCCAATTCAAACGCACCATTAAGCAACAATTCAACTGCTTGAGCTGCTGCTTTTTGTAGAAGCTTTTGCGATATACCTTCTGATTTTGGGTATACCGGCGTCAAGGATTCTGCCAATGCCGGCTGATTTTTACCAAGGCTGAATTCAGGATGTATCATTTCCATACCATGCATTCCATGCTTAACTTCAGCATAAGCACGAATTTGCATACCTGCTTTCATTTTAATTTTTTGTGAATAATAAAAGTTAAAGAACTTCAATTGCATAGACTGCGTGCCATCATCTATTTCACACACCAGAATAGGCCGCCCACCTTGAGTCACATAGGACTTGGTAATTTCTCCTTCAACTTGAACATAACTGAATCCAACCAACTCATCTATGGGTGTGATTTTGGTTTTGTCTTCATAACGAAGGGGCAGATGAAACAACAAGTCCATCACATCAGACAAACCAAAATCATGAAGTTTTTCTGCTGTCGTTTTACCTATGCCCTTGAGTTCTATTAACTCCATGTTTCGTTAACTAAGCAACAGCAATAATGGCGTCAATCTCAATCAATGAATCTTTAGGTAAACGCGCCACTTGGATCGCTGCACGGGCCGGATAAGGTTCCTGAATATACTCACCCATCACTTGATTTAGCAATGCAAAATCTTCCAAGTCCTGTAAAAATACATTCAATTTAATTGCGTTTTGTAACGAGGTACCAGCTGCCTCTGCAACTGCCACCAAATTTTTAAACACTTGGTTCGCCTGAGCTGTAAACTCAGCGGGCAACATTTCACCTGTAGCAGGATCAATTGGGATTTGTCCAGATGTATACAGTGTATCACCATGTACAATGGCTTGTGAATAGGTCCCTATGGCAGCAGGGGCTTTATCTGTGTTAATTACTTTTTTCATGATAAACTCTTTTTACGTTAACTACTTCTCGATGGCTTTGCAACTGATCCATCAAACTTATGGCATATCGCTTACTTGAGACCTCTACAGTAAATAACAACTGAGAAAACCCGGTGTCTCGATCGGTTTGATCAATGGTAACAATATTCACATCTTCACCAGCAATCACTGAAGCCAGATTAGCCAACACACCCGTTCGGTTAACCACATCAACTTCTATAGTTGTCTTGAAATTACCTGTGGTATTAACGCTCCAACTACAATAAACTTTTCGCTCAGGCGAACTTTTCAATGTTTCTGCCAAATTAATACAACCACCACGATGAATCACCACACCTTTGGCAGGGCTTAAATAACCTGTGATGTCATCACCTGGTAATGGCATACAACAATTCGGGTAATTAACAATAGAGCCTTCTGTTCCATCGATTGTCAATGCTTCTTTAGGCTGATAATCTTTATCCAGTTTACGCTGCTTCATCAAAGGCATTAACTTTCTGGCCGCAATAGAAGGTAATAACTTCCCAAATGCAAAAGCTTTTAACAGCTCATCCATACTATTCAACTGGTAGTGCTTCAAAACCCGCTTGATAGAACGTGGATCTAACTTTTCAAAAGAATATCCAAAAGTATCTAGCGCACGATCCAGCATGCGATGCCCCAACATCAAAGCATCCTCGTCTTTAATGTCTTTCAGCTCTTTTCGAATGGCTGTTCTGGCCTTACTGGTTACCACAATACGTAACCATTCAGCATTAACAGTTAAGGCTTCAGTTGTCTTGATTGAAACTGTATCACCCGTATCTAACACATGAGAAAGGGTGGCAGAGTTACCGTTGACGACTGCACTTTCTGCATGAGAACCTACCGCGCTGTGAATAGCAAAAGCAAAGTCCAAAGCACAGGATTTACTGGGCAACTGAACGATGTCACCTTTGGGGGTAAACACATAAATCTCATCCGTGCCTAAATCACCTTTGAGGTTTTCATAAAACTCCAATGAACTGCCTGAGTCTTTTTGTATTTTCAACAATGAATTAAGCCAGCTTCTGGCCTTTGTTAATGACTGGGTTTGTTTTGCATCCTTGTGTTTATAAAGCCAATGAGCCGCAACACCAACTTCAGACAACTGATCCATTTCTTCGGTGCGTATTTGCACCTCCAACCTCATACCAAAAGGTCCAGTAACCACTGAATGTAATGATTGATAACCGTTTTGTTTGGGTATAGCAATATAATCCTTGAAACCATTTTCATTAGGCGGATATAAATTATGAATCACTCCCAGGGCCAAATAGCATTGTGACAGCTCCTTAACCACAATTCGCACTCCAAACAAATCATGAATATCCTCAATTTCAACTTGTTTGGATTTAATTTTCTTGTAGGTGCTGTATGGCGATTTTTGCCTACCTGTCACTTCAGCATGCATGGCTGATTCTAGCAATGCTTTTTCTATGTTTTTACGAATTTTTTCGACTGCTTTTCGGCGATTACCTGCAATACTTCTTGCTGTGTTACTGATGGCTTTATACTGATTAGGATGCAACGCTTTAAAAGCATGATCTTCTAACTCATGTTGAATCGCTTTCAAACCCATACGCTCAGCAATCGGCGCATATACATCTAATGTCTCACGAGAAATACGACGCTGACCAGATGTACTCATGGCTTCAATGGTGCGCATGTTATGTAAACGATCCGACAGCTTAATAATAATCACTCTGATATCGTCAGCCATCGCAAACAGCATCTTAACGAATGTTTCAGCCTGTGCTTCTTTCAGGTTTCTGAACTTAAGTTTATCCAACTTGGTAACCGCTTCAACCAAGTTGGCCACATCAGCATTAAAATATTGGGTAACCCTTTCATAGGTGACTTCAGTGTCTTCTATGGTGTCATGTAAAACACCTGCTATCAAAGTATCAATATCCACCCTTAAATCAGCCAATATTGTTGCAACAGTGATCGGATGAGTAATATACGGCTCGCCTGATTTACGGCGTTGCTTTTCATGCGCAAAAGCGCCAAAGTGAACGGCTTCGCGAAGTTTTAGTTTTTCTTCAGGTTTGAGGTAAAGGTTGGTTTTTTCTTTGAGCGTTTTATAAGCAGCTTGGACCGCTTTATGGCTCATGGTTTTAGATGTGAATGACAACTCAGTCACATCCAAAACCTCTTTCGAATAGTCAGGAATTGAACGTTATTCAGAATCTTCATTGTCTTGAGTTTCAGCAGCTGCGTTCCAGGCCTCTAACTCTCTTGCACGCTTGGCTTCTAATTCCAATTCAGCCAAAACTTCATCATTGATTTTATCATCGGCTATTTCACGCAAGGCTAAAACCGTTGGCTTATCGTTTTCTTCTTCAACCATTGGCTCTTGACCATTGGCTATTAAGCGGGCTCTTTTAGCCGCCATCAATACCAAATCAAACCTGTTTTGTACTTTTTCTAAGCAATCTTCTACAGTCACTCGTGCCATAACACTTCCATCATTTTTTAGCTAATCGCGCATTGTAATCAAAATACCAACATTTTTCAAAGTAATTTAACCGCAATCAGTTACCTCGGCGTCCTATACCACCATCAGCAGCTATTTCTTGCTGTCGTTCCCGGTCAGAAATCAGTGGTTCATAAGCAGCGATCAATGCATTGATTTCTGCTGCCTGGTAATAATCTAGGCCATCGTCTTTTTTCAGATTTCTTAAAATACGAACCGCTCGATAATTACGCCCCATCAAATGTTCTTTGCGTGCCATCGCTTCACCCGCTTGAATTGGTTTAAGCGCGTTATAATTAGCGATTGAGAGTAAGTCATAGAAATGAGGGTTTTCTGGTTGTGACACAATCAACTTACGAGTGAGTTTTATGGCATGATCCACCCATTTGAAATCCTTAGATTGCAACATCAGTTGTGCAACAGTTTCTATGATCACATTATTATCTGGATATTGAACCAAAAGCTGGTCAACTAATAACTTCGTTTTATCTTTGTCTAGTCGAGCCATCACTTCAACTTTCAATGAATCAACCACATATTTAACACTGGCAGAAGCTTCAATACGCTGCAAAGTTTGCCAAGCTGATTGAAAGTCATTGTTTGTAAATTGTAATAATGCTTGTCCATAGTTCAAAGCATCACGATTGCCTTCACTGTTTGATAACGCACCTTGATAATAAGCAGTTAAATCAGTGAATTCATCAACAGTTAATACCCTAACTCGTTCTTTGACATAATCGTACAGCTCAGACTCATTAACCTCTCTTACTGTGAATGCTTTCAAGCGGTTGCGTGCTTCAGTGACCCGATTAACGGAAAGTGGGTGGGTGCGCAAATACTCGGGTAGTTGATACCGCGGATCAACTCGGTTTTTTTGCATCAATTTAGCAAAAAATGTAGCCATACCTTCTGGATTCAATCCAGCTTGATATAAAGTATTGATACCCACTCGATCTGCCTCATATTCATGGTAACGGGTGAAATTAATAGCCATTTGTTGCTGAATTGCCGACATACTTGCAGCGATTGCGATAGGGGCATCGCCACTGCTACTGGATTGTGATGCGGCCACTGCTGCCAACATACCCAGCAAAATGGGCACAGTCGACTTTTGTTGCTTAGACATCATCCTTGAAATGTGCCGTTGGTTAACATGCGCAATTTCATGTGCCAAAACACCAGCAACTTCACTTTCATTATCTGTTTCTAGAAACAAACCTGAATACAACACAATAAGCCCACCTGGATAGGCAGAAGCATTAATGACATTAGCAGGGACCATAAAAAAATCAAAAGACTGTTCCGGCTTTCCTGAAAACGAAGCAAGCTGATAACCCAAATGATAGATATAATTCGCCACAATCGGATCAGTCATGACAAAGTTGTATTGATACATTTGTTGTTTGATGCTTTGCCTATATCGTTGCTCATCATCTACTGACAATACCCGATCAGCTGGGTTACCTAAATCAGGCAATTTAAACTCAGCCTGGACAACCGGCTGTGTGAGCAAGACAATGGTAATAATCAATAAAAGTTTTTTCATCAGCATATTGTAGACATCAGACCATAAATTACACGTTAAATTCAATGCAATGTGCCAATTCTTAATCATCTTAAATAATTTTCAGCATTTGCATAGTTTATAGACCTGATCTTTGGTTAAAATATCACGATGAAATTTTGTTTATTGATCAATGCTACAGATCGGTGGCTTGAAAGTGTCCAACACGCACTCTCACTTGCCCAGACTATCACCGACACAGGTCATGTCATCAATACTGTTTTCTTTTATGGCCAAGCAATTAAGGTTATTAAAAACCCGGAACTGACCAAACAATGGCAACATTGGCAACAAAACACACAAACAAAGTTACAACTGTGCAGCACACTCATTGGGAATCAACAACTTAATTCATTAGCCAGTCAAATCGACGGGTTTGAGTCAGTCAGTCTCGGCAGTTGGATACAAGCAGTAGAAACCGCTGATAAAACTGTGGAATTAAGTTGATGAAAATTTCCATAGTTATTAACGAACATTTATCAAAAAAACAATTAGAACACAGTTATTTATTGTGTTTAGCAGGGTTAAATTTTGAACATCAAGTCAATGCTGTGTTTTTAGGCCAAGCATTCAAACTAATCATGCAAGATACTGCAGCCCAGAGACAATGGCTTGCGCTAAAGCAATATGGAATTGAAGCATTCTACCAACTGCAGCCAGATAATAAACACATTGATCATGAAACTAAGAAACACTGTCAAATAATCAGCCCATCAACTTTTGACATCATAAAAAGCAAAATGGATCTATTATTATGAATACCTTGCATTTATGTCATTGGCAAAATCAAAAGCACTTCAAAAATCATCTGAAACTGGTTGGCAAATTAGACAGTGTTGTTATCTATGGTTTCGTCTGTTCCGATGACAAAACCTGGATAGCTGAAAATATGGGTTGCTTAGGACATAAGTGGTATCTTGTAAATAATCGACCCAACCCCAATATCAATGGACATGAAATCAGCTATCAACAGTGGCTGACACTTATTATTAAATATAAAAACACCTTGACGTGGAAATAAAACAAATAGCAACTGATCAACATGGTCATCTTTCTGACCGTAAACTGTGGAACCACGATGTAGCAATACAATTGGCAGCCACTGATCAAGTCCAATTAACTCAAGACCACTGGTCGCTGATTGATGCCGTGCAGAAGATATATGATGAAACAGGTGACACACCACCCATGCGTTTACTCATCAAAGTTTTGCGAAAAAAAATAGATGACTCGGTTGATTCAAGGTACTTATACCGCCTATATCCCGATGGCCCTGTCAGGCTAGCCAGCAAACATGCTGGATTACCCAAACCCAAACACTGTATGTGAATTATAACCATGAAAAATGAAACTCAACAAGACAAAGAAATCATTATTTACAGCACCTTAATATGCCCTTATTGCAATGCGGCTAAACGGCTATTAAAAAGTAAAAATTTAGATTTTGAAGAAATCCGAGTTGACCAAGATCGCCAACAACGGCAAGTAATGATGGAAAAGTCTGGCCGTACCAGTGTGCCACAAATTTTTATCAATGATCAACACATTGGTGGATTTGATGATTTGAATGCCTTGAACCGCTCTGGAGAGCTAGATCAAATTCTTAATAATTAATCGCCCAAAGGTTAAATTTAACAACATAGCTTTCAAGAACATCTGGACAAGTTAGACTTGGCGACATTTCAAGTTTGTAAGCCAATTCTTCGTTACAAATAAATGGCCTATCTAAAAAAGCAACTTTCTTGACTCAATAAGTAATTGCTTTCCATTTGGCTCGGTTTATTGTGTTACTTGAGGAAGACATACTCCCGAGTCTTAATGGCCAAAAATCTGTCTGCAGCTCACTTTCCAAACCAATGCTTTCGTAAAGTCCAAACGCATTTCTCTCAATAACAAAAGTATGATAGGCACCATCAATATTAAATTCATCTTTGTGGCTAATGAGTAAATCACTGTACCCGGGGGTCCATAAAGACCAAGGTGATGGGTTGCCAATCATATCAAATCCTCGCATCGCCGTCCCCATATGACCAAAACTAAAGACTTCACTTTGAGTACTTGATGGTAGCGCAATCACATTTTGTCCAAATGACCACAAAGGCTTGTCCCCATCCAATTCAAAACACATCGAATTAACTTGTTGACTGGGGTTTTGAAGCGGACCAATTTTACCCTGTATATATTGAAGCTCGGGCCCTTCATTCGATAAATCACTGACAGGAATAACACAAGAAGTCGCTGTGTTATTATTTTTGTAATCACAACTCATATCTCCAATTTGATAAGGGTGTAAACCAGGCAAAAAGTCTATAATTGTGGTACAGCTTGCCTCTCCATTCCAACCGTTTATGGTTTGCACATGCAGATACTGGTTCTCAGGAATATTCGCCCCTGAGTTATCAATGTATGCAACCAGAAATCTATCCGTACCTGGATCATATGCACTGCTGAAGTTGGTGTAATGAGTTTTAGGCGTTGCGCTGCTGTTGAGCCAATTATCACCTTTTTTAACCCGCCACCTGATTCGCACCTGATTATCATCTGTCATTTCCGAAGCGGTATCCTCACCGCCAACCCACGCAAATAGTTTTCGGTGGTGGCCCCCATCAAAACCAATTTCGGGCTCTCCCGCTGACACGGAAACCATTTGAAAAGACTTGATGACTTGCCCTAAATCTGATGGAACTTTATACC
>CALLLZ010000355.1 GCA_938008005.1 uncultured Marinicella sp.
AATCAACAACTACAAAATTACTGTATAAAGTTGGGCGAAAGTTAGTTGCATCCAGAAAATACTTAGAAAAAAATCTACACGTTGACACCCCTCAAGAACTTCAAAACTTAGAATGGCTGGTCTTATCTCCCGTTCACAATAAAGGTATTTTTTTTACAAATAAAAAAAATGATAGGGTGAAAATAAAACCTGATGCAAGGATATTTTCAAACGATGCACAATCGCTCTACAAATTGGTGCAATCAAACTTAGGATTTGCGGCATTACCCAACTTTTTAGTAGACAAAGAGATAGCATCAGGAAAAATCCAACATATCTTACCGGATTGGAAATTAGATTCATTGAGTGTGTTTGCGGAATGGCCTACTAATGCTCCCAGAAAAGGGTTGATCAAATTATTTGTCAGTGAGTTAACAAAGTAGGTGTCATTTACAATTTGAGCAAAAGCAATCAGATTGGTTGTATTGATCGAGTTCAGTGCGTGAGCTCTGCCAATGAGTTGTTTATGGAGTCACAATTTTCAGCCAACCCATTGATAAACGAGTTTAGATCAAAATCATCACTTAGTGTCACAATTATGATTTCTAATTGAGTAATTTGTTTAATAGATTGATTAATTTTTAAATCTATCATTACATCGTCATTTTCTAACAATAGACGGTTACTAGATACCTCTGATATAGTGGCTTGTTTGATAAAATAGGAATCCAATAAACCCGGTTCAAAACAAATCAAATCAGATAACTTAGGCCCACCCAAATACAACTCTTTAAATGCTTCAGAGCTCATATCGAAACACGCGTCTATTTTCGCACTGTGGCCTAAAAGTAAATTCATAAGTGTTACTCTAAAGGATTAACTGTTTTCTGGATGAAAAACAATGTAAACAATTATTAACTAAGTTCATTTCACAATATTTTAATCACTTATATCCCACACATAAAAAAAGGCTTTAACTTAATGTTAAAGCCTTCAACTCTATTAAAATTTCTGAAACTCAGAGTTCGAAATTATAGACCTCATTAGCAATAGCAATAATGGTGTCTAAATCTGTGACCAAAGGCAAATAACCATTAACAAGCCAAAAGAACAACTGGTTAACGTAATTAGCACCAGAGGTAACCAGACCACTCTGTCCACCGGGCACAATTTGTTCTGCTAAAATTCCCCTGTCAGTCATCTCAGCTACGAAACGTCTAGCAGGCCCTGATGAAAACATAAATTCATTGCTGCTATCAGCTCTTGTGTTGTGTGACGAAGCATCTAACACTTGATAGCCACCAGAACGAGCTACACCTTCTAAACCCTCAATAGTTGATAAGCCAAACAAACCATTGGGTACTGACAAAGAAGGTCCGAGTGGATGTGAGAATGTGATGCGATGTAATTTACCCCAACGATAATCATCTAAATTATTCGAATTGCCAAAAGCTTCAGCAAAATCATCACCCGCCATGGCATCCAAAGCTTGTTTCAATGATGCCAAAATCACAAAATCCCTCGCATCTTCGCGTGTGGGTGCAGATGGATTGGTAAAGAAATTAATACCAGATACTCCATAGCCTTGATTGGTTTCAAACGTATCAAAAAAGTTTTGTAAAGCATTTAAAGAAAACCGACTACCTGGGCGATTGGCGGTCATTACATCTTGCCCAATAGCTGAGTCAATACCTGCCAAAGTGGCATCAATGGTATTGTTAATGGCTTTAGAACGCCATACAGAATATATACTCGCCGCCACAGAGTTGTTAATCTCATCGGCTGTTGGTGCAGACAATCCGAATGGATTCTCAAATGGATCATAACCTTCTGCTAAACCAGTAGGTGTGCTGAAATCCCAATCGCCAAAATAACCGGCAGCTTCAACCACTCTTGGGTCACCTAAAAATTGAGCAAGACCTGGCCATGCGACATTTGCTGATGCGCGTGTCACAGCATTCATCACATGTGGCATAATCAACTCAGCATCTAATAATTGATGATTGGATTGATAAACCTTCATGTCTTGTAGGGTAAAAACATTACCTTCAGCCATATTATCTTGGATTAAGCGATCTATCCGCCCCATTCTATATGATGAAAATCCACCTTGAGCAATATAATACAAACCGCCACCTGGACGGACTTGATTAAACACATTATTATCTAAAGACACACCAACAGGATCATTATTTGCATTGGCAATATAACCGCTGGCGGGATTAACACTGAATGGCATTTCAGCAAAAGGAATCACCGCATTATTAGTTGCTTGATTCTCATCACGTTCTTCAGCAGCTAACCACTCATGCTTATACTCACCTGTTCCGTCACGGATAAACATCGGTGGCGTACCATCAGGTTGCATCATGGTTTGCAAATCTTCCCTCAATGGGACTTCAGCACCAGTAAAGTAAGCAATATTACCTGAAGTGTCGGCCACTCCAAAGTTTTGAGAACCCACATCAAATTTAGTCAGCGCTGTTCTGAATTCATCAATAGTTCCTGCTCTTGCCATATCAAAAAATGCTTCGATTTCTTTGGTAGGGCCATACATGGTGTATTGCATTGATACAGCTTGGCTGTTTTCTGTATCAACACTTAATATGGGACCAAAGTTCCTGCGTGGCACCAAGAATGTTAAACCACCTGAAGTATAACCTACATCTTGGCGTTCAGTGTTATTCATCATGCCATCACCAATGACATTGGCATTATAGGTTTGGAACACCCAAATAAGCGGTTCTTCTTGACCTTGAAACACAGTGTGTGTTGGAACACCGAATGTATTGGTTCTGATGGACTCAAAAAAGAAGTCTGTTTCGTCAACAGGGTTTACAGTACTGCCCCAACACAAGTTTTCATTACAACCCTGTGCCATCACAGGCGCCCCAGGGAAACCAACACCAGCTACATTCAAACCAGTTTCAGCTGCCACATGTGCTGGATAGAACGTAGAAGGATAGTCCAAGGCCAAATGAGGGTCATTAGCAATCAATGGAAATCCATTTTGAGATTTATCTCCAGCAATCATCCAAACATTTGAGCCTTTGTCTGAATTACCATCGTTCTTCAAAGCTTTGGTGACATTTGAGTTATCCCAATTGCTTTTAATTTTGTTCAACAGATTTAATTCAACCTCAGAGAGGTTCAAAGAAAATTCTCCGATGGATTGTTTTAATGATTTTTGAGTAGATTGGTTACTTTGATCTACGCCACCAATTGAAGCCAGAAAATCTGGTACACTGACACGATTGTCAGGTGGTGCTGCTCGATATAAGTCTTCCATGAATAAAGCCGTACCATCAAAACCGGCGGCTGCCCCAACAGCCTGAAAGGTACTTATTGCTATGGAAGCATCAATTTCATTCAAATCATTGGATAACTGAAATGCCAAGACTTTAGCAATTGCCACAGAATGAATCGGCAACCAAGGATCAATTTCAGTTAATTCTAAACCACTGTATTCAATTGGTAATGGATTGTTAGCCAACCAAGCATTAACTCCATCAGCATAAGCTTTGAG
>CALLLZ010000356.1 GCA_938008005.1 uncultured Marinicella sp.
CATTTTCAAACCGTTCAGACTCTGATTTGGCTGGTTTTCAATTCGGTGTGAGTTCAGTCATGAATATCAGTAGCAATTGGCGCTTGGGTTTTGATCTTGGTCGCGGAAGGATAGGGGGAGAGCTCTTGGGTTTATATCAAGATCAGTTGCAAACAACTCGTCTTGGATTTGGAGTTAGGAATCGGCGTTTTGGCGCCACGTTTCAATCTGATTTTATGAGCAGTAGAACCCGTCAAGATTTAGAACAATCAACAATGGACTTACAAGTTGATTGGCATTTTACCAAAGAAGGCACCATTTCTTTTGGTGCGCGTCGAAGTATCAGTGAGAATAATGCCAGTGCCAATGTTGATCAGTTCAATGGTACCGTGCCCTACATCAAGTTTAAACACAATCTTTAGCATTCTCTGCTAATTTACCATTTCAAATCATTGGTATTTCTCTGATGAAGAATATAAAAAGCTTAACCATTTTGATAGTAGTTTTTTGGCTATTACAAGGCTGTCAGAATCATCAAAACAATGTGAAATCGCCTGATACCAACCAATTGATTGACCTCAGTGAAATTGATAATTATCAGTTCAAAGGTAAAATGTCTTTCTCTGATGGTGAAAATGGTGGTTCCGGTAGTGTTAATTGGGAAAAAAGTAGTGGTTTAGTAAATGTCCGGATCAAAGCACCATTGAACAGTAAAAGTTGGCGTCTTTCTGAGCAAACTATGGGGGCTGAATTGATTGCTGATGGTAAAGTTTTTCATGCTGATTCAGCCCAAAAATTGATCAGTAAAGAGTTGGGGTGGCAAGTTCCTTGGAAGCAGTTGAAATCTTGGGTAATTGGACAGCCGTACAACAATAATCAAGCGCAAGTTGGTTCGATAGTAAATGGCTTTTCTGTGAAAGAAAATGGTTGGTTGATAGAATACAGCCGATTAAAGCCGCCACAAAAAAACTTATCAGGACAACTGCCATATAAGATGATTGCACGCAAAGGAAATTATTCGATTAAGTTATCTATCAAGCAATGGATGTGGTAAGTACGAAACTGCTTAGTCCAGCTAAAATCAACTTGATGTTGAGAATAGTTGGTCAAAGAACTGATGGTTATCACCTTCTGCAAACATGTTTTCAGTTGTTGGATTGGGGCGATGAAATGACTTTCACACCCATGCCTGATAAAAGTAAAAACCAGCTTGAAATCAAAGGTTTTGAAGGTGTTAATGTACAAGATAATTTAATATATCAAGCGGCCCAAATGCTTAAACCATGGGCTCAATCGCAATCTGCCTGGTTGGTTGAAGTAGATAAGCAGATACCTTTGGGAGCAGGTCTGGGTGGTGGTAGCTCCAATGCTGCCACAGCTTTGAAGTTTTTTAACAAAGCTTGGCAATGTGATTTAAGTATATTTGATTTGTTGGCTTTGGCTGCCAAATTGGGTGCTGATGTGCCTGTATTTATATTGGGACATAGTGCCTTGGGAGTAGGTATTGGTGATGTGCTCACGCCAATGAAATTTGACACACCCTATATCTTATTGTTATTTCCAGGTTGTCATATCAACACCGCCGAATTATTCAAGGCTTCGGGTTTAACCAGGGATCAAGTGTCAATAAATCCTGCAAATATGCAGCAATCAACATTCTGGATCAATGATTTTATGCCGTTGGTGTTACAACAGTTTCCGCAGGTTTATTCAATTTATGAGCAATTGAAGTCAAAGATGAATCTCAGGCTGTCTGGAAGTGGCTCTACATTATTTGCAGTTTTTGATGAATTAGAAGATGCTCAAAAAGCATATAATACAGCGTCAGAATTTTGTGATGTGCGTCTGGTACAGCCACAGTTATCAAGCATTTTTTAGGATCTTTTTATTGAGTAAAGATTTACATTTATTATTATCAATACAAACTGTGCCATGATTTTAAAAAAAAACTTAAAAACTTGAATTTTGGGCTTTGCATTGAAATCTTATCTGGTTATAATATGCCGCCTTTAGCGCAGATTGTTTTGCGTTGAATGTAAATGAGTCAAAACTATATTATTTGGACTCTAGAATTGGGATGTAGCCAAGCGGTTAAGGCACCAGGTTTTGATCCTGGCATGCGAAGGTTCGAATCCTTCCATCCCAGCCATATTATTGTGATGCCTGCGCCTCGACGCAGGCACACTTGTATCTGAGGCTGTAAAATGTTCGATCGTGGTATCAGGTTGTTTTCAGGTAACGCCAATCCCGCATTGGGCCAGAAAATTGCTGATAATTTAGGCGTACCTCTGGGGCGAGCTAAGGTTGGCCGTTTTAGTGACGGTGAGGTTGCTGTTGAAATTAGAGATAATGTCAGGGGTCAGGATATTTTTTTGATTCAACCGACTTGTCGACCAACCGCAGATAATTTCATGGAATTGTTGGTGATGGTAGATGCATTGAAACGTGCTTCCGCCAGAACAGTTACGGCTGTTATTCCATATTTTGGATATGCCAGACAAGATCGTCGACCACGTTCATCTAGGGTGCCTATCACGGCTAAAGTAGCAGCTAAAATGATTGCAGCTGTTGGTGTAGATCGTGTTCTGACTGTAGATTTACATGCCGATCAGATTCAAGGTTTCTTTGATATCCCGGTAGATAATGTATATGCTTCGCCATTAACCTTGGCTGATATGTGGCAACATTTTGATAGCAAGGATGTCACTATTGTCTCACCAGATATAGGTGGTGTGGTCAGAGCCAGAGCGATTGCAAAGAGATTGGGATGTGAGCTGGCAATCATAGACAAAAGAAGACCTAAGCCGAATATGGCCAAGGTGATGAATATTATCGGTGATGTCAGTGACAAAATTTGTATTCTGGTTGATGACATGATTGATACAGCAGGAACATTGTGCGCAGCATCTACGGCGTTGAAAGAATGGAATGCCAAAGCTGTTCATGCATATTGTGTACATCCAGTGCTATCGGGTGAGGCCATTAAGAACATAGAGAATTCAGGATTAACTGAATTGGTGGTTACAGATACCATACCATTGCGCCAAGGTGCTTTGGATTGTAAAAAAATTCGTCAGTTGTCTGTTGCAGAAATGCTGGGAGAGACAATAAGGCGTATAGCTAACAGAGAATCAGTTAGCTCAATGTATATCGATTGACTGGTTAATTTATATTCAGTCATTCGATTTAATTATGCCCTGGTCGCAAGGGCATTTAACTTATAAATTAGGAAAATATTATGGCAATTTTTAAAGTAGAAGCCCAAATGCGTGAAGATGTAGGGAAAGGTGCGAGCCGCCGCTTACGTCACGCTGGCTTAGTACCAGTGGTGTTATATGGTGGTGAAAGAGCGCCTGCTAACCTTTCATTGAATCATAACAAAGTACTTCGTTTGGTTGAAGATGAGGCTTTCTTTTCAAGTATTATTGAATTTACAGCTGATGGTGGAAAGAAGCAGAAGGTAGTGGTTAAAGATCTACAAAGGCATCCAGCTAAACCAGTGATTCTACATATGGACTTTATGCGTGTTAATGAGAAGCGTGAAATCACCATGTTAATGCCTCTGCATTTCTTAGGTGGTGAAGAATCACCTGCAGGTAAATCATCGGGAGTTATGATTGATTATCAAATGAATGAAGTTGAAATTTCTTGTTTGCCTAAAGATTTACCGGAATTCATCGAAGTTGACTTGAGTGACTTTAACGGTGGTGATATGGTTAATTTGAGTGACTTGAAAGTTCCAGATGGCGTGACATTAACGGCATTTACACATGGTGATAACGAGGCTCATGACAGTGTTGTTGTTTCTACATCTGCTATTCATATGACTGAAGACAGTGTGGAAGAAGATGCAGCGGCACCTGCTGCTGATGAAGTTGAAGCTACTGAGCAGTCTAAAGAAGATTCGGCAGAGTAATCAGCTAATCGGATATAAAGGGAAGTGTTTTCAATACTTCCCTTTAATTTTTTAAATTAAAATCAATATGCAAGTCATCTTTGGCCTAGGAAATCCAGGCGATAAATACCAAGCTACAAGGCATAATGCCGGCTTTTGGTATGTAGATGCATTGGCAGAAGCATTTGATTGTCACTTCAAAACTGAAAAAAAGTTTAAAGCAGAAATTGCAACTTTGACTCATATGGGACAAAAGTTGTGGCTAGTCAAACCACAAACTTTTATGAATTGTTCCGGACAAAGTGTTATTCCATTTGTTAACTTTTACCGCATACCTGTAAGTGAGATACTGGTTGCTTATGATGAGTTAGATATACCAGCTGGAACAGCTAAATTAAAACGAGGTGGCGGCCATGGTGGCCATAATGGTTTAAGAGACATTATTCCAAGTATTGGTGCGGATTTTAAGCGTTTAAGAATAGGCATCAGCCATCCAGGCGATAAGTCCAAAGTAACACCTTGGGTATTAGGCAAGCCCTCTTTGGATGATCGGATTTCGATTGAGCGTTGTATTGAGAAATGCATAGTTGAAACCGATAACTTGATAAAAAATGAGTGGGATAAGGCGATGAAAAATATTCACACCGTTGAAACTAAAAACGCTCCAACCAGTTCAGAAAAGACCACTTGATCTACTAAGAAAGCATCATGCCCCTGAATTGAGTCAGTTATGGTCAACTGGGTTTGACAGTCAATATTCTTTAGCAAGCTATACAAATTTTCTTGTAACTCTACAGGAAATAATAAATCAGTTTTCGCACCAATCACCAACGCTGAAACCAGATCTATGCCTTTTAATGGATTAGAGCCTTTTTTCTTAGCGTATCGATACCCGTCAAACCAGTCCATTGCTCGTGATAGATATAGATAGCTTATTGGATCAAATTTATGAATGAATTGATTGGCATGGTGTTCCAAATAACTTTCTACTGGAAACTCTATGCCAAAGGCATGTTCTGGGATTTGTTTCAATGAGCGTGGAAAGCGTTCCTTCCACTCTTCGGCGGAGCGGTAACTGAGCATGCCAATTTTTCTGGCGAACTTCATACCTTCCTCAGGCCAATTGGCTGCAGAATAATAACCTTTGTTAAAATTCTCGTCCTTTAAAATGACCTCTCTTTGTAAAGATCTAATGGCGGTACTAAATGGTGGTGATGCCATACCAGAAGCTATATGAACCAAATGACGGACATAGTTTTGGTTATTGAGTAATAAGGCCAAAGCGGTCATACCACCCATAGATGGGCCGATGACAGCATGTAACTGTTCAATACCAAGTGATCGACATAACAATACTGAAGTATTTGCAATGTCTTCCAAAGTCAAATCTGGAAAATCGAAACGATAAGGATTGCCAGTTTTGGGATTCGGTGAGCATGGACCTGTTGAGCCCTTGCAACTACCCAAAGAGCTGGCACAAACCACGAACCATTGGTCGGTATCAACTGCTAGGCCAGGTCCAATCATATATTCCCACCACCCAGCAGTATCTTGCTCAGAGTGTCGGGCTGCATGAGAATCAGTTGAAAGGCCTGTGAGAATTAATATGGCATTAGAGTGTTGTTCGTTGAGGGTGCCCCAAGTCTCATAGGCCAACAAACCCTGTTCGATTTGTCCACTGCGATTAAATTCAAAGCTGTTTGGAATATCAAATAATTTGAGATAATTAGCCATACCGTCCCTAAAAGTAAACGGCCATATCATCGAATGATAAGGCCGTTCAATAATTATTTTTATTG
>CALLLZ010000357.1 GCA_938008005.1 uncultured Marinicella sp.
GTAAATAAATTCGGTAGTAGATAAATGCCTTTGTGGCTTGTTTTCTCTTGATCAGTCATGGTTTTACTATTTATGTTTGGAGTTCATTGTACCTGAATCACGGCATCACTCGCTTGATATTTGACGGTAAAATTTCTATGATGATGGGCAAAACGTCGGAGAATACTATGTGTAAGAAATTAATCATGATTATGATGGTGTTGTTTTCAAGCCAACTGCTTGCTGAGAAAATTTACAAATGGGTCGATGAGAATGGGCAAATTCATTACTCTTCTAAGAAACCTGCTAACCAAGAAGTTGAAACCATGAAGCTGAAAAAAGCGCCTAAGGTGGCAGCTAAGACAATTACTGATGCAACGGATAAACCTGAAGCAACAGAGGATGCCAGCACCGAAGTGAAAACTGAAGAAGAGGTTGAAGCTGAAGCGGAGGCAAAAGCGGTAGCGGCAGCAAAACTTGCAGAAGCGGATAAAATTAATAACAAAAAACAATGTGACTTGGCCAGAAAAAATTATGCAGCATTGAATGCAACGGTAAGGGTTTCCCGTAAAAATGATAAAGGTGAAACGGTTAGAATGACTGATGATGAACGGGTTAATGCCATGCAAACGGCCCAAAAAGGCATCAAACAATATTGTAAATAAACATAACGCGAAAGAATTAATGGACAGAAGAAAACTACTTAAAGCTGCTACGCTGGCTTCTGCGGCAGCAGGATTAGTTGCTTGTAAAGAAAGCAAAGAATCAAGCCGTAATAACTTATCGCCCTGTGATCAAACGACACAAGCTGATATTGAATGGAAAATGGTCACAGCATGGCCGAAAAACTTTCCTGGCTTGGGCACAGGTGCACAATTTTTGGCGGATGCCATTACCCAAATGTCTGGCGGGCGATTAACCGTTAAAGTATTTGGTAGTGGAGAACTGGTTCCAGCTTTTGAAGTGTTTGATGCTGTTTCAGCAGGTACAGCCCAGATGGGTCACAGTGCCGCTTATTACTGGAAAGGTAAGTTGCCCGAAGCGCAGTATTTTGGTGCTGTTCCATTTGGCATGAATGCCAATGAAATGAACGCCTGGTTGTACCATGGTGGTGGTCTGGAGTTGTGGGAAAAAGCATACCGACCTTTCGGTTTAAAGCCATTACCTGTTGGACAATCTGGGGTGCAAATGGGTGGTTGGTTTAATAAAGAGATTAACAGCAAAGAGGATATTAAGGGACTGGTTATGCGCATTCCTGGTATGGGAGGTGAGGTTTTATCTAGAGCAGGTGGTACGCCTCAGGCTCTGCCTGGTGCTGAGCTGTTTACAGCTTTGCAAACAGGTACAATCGATGCGACTGAATGGGTTGGACCATATAATGATTTGGCTTTTGGTCTTTATCAGGCTGCACAATTCTATTATTACCCAGGTTGGCATGAACCCACAGCTTGTCTTGAAGCCATGATTAATCAACAAGCTTTTGATGCTTTGCCTGAAGATTTGCAATCAATCGTTGAGTTTGCAGCAATGGCTGCCAATCAAAATATGTTGGCGGAGTTTAATGCCAATAATCAACGAGCCTTGAATGCATTGGTTGATGAGCATCAAGTGGAGTTGCGACAGTTTCCTGATGAGGTTTTACAAGAATTTAAAAAGTATTCAGCTGATGTCATATTGGAACTGAGTCAACAAAGCAAATTATCTAACGAAATTTATCAATCATATAAAAGTTTTGCTGATCAAACCCAAAGTTGGCTGAAAGTTTCTGAACTGGCATATTTGCAGGCCAGATAAGCAGTAAGATTTAATGAAATTAATGCGGAAACTGAATCGTCCGATCAATTCAAAAACATGAACCCACCTGAGTGGTTGTCTGAGTTCCCTTTTCTACAAGCACAGTGGTCAGAAATTATCGCGCTGTCTGATATTTACCCAAGCGTAGAACATTTGGATTTGAGTTTAGATTGGGATAAGTTCTCACTTACATATCGACAAAGTAATATAACCATTGATTGGTTTGCAAAGCTACGTCAATTTAGGAAGTCACGTTTGGCATACTTGGCTTACCATGATTTGTTCCAACCGTTGAATCAACATCTTAAAGTTATGAATAAGGTGTCTGATTTAGCTGATTTATTGATTCAAAAAGCCCACCAGCAGGCCGCTGCAGATATGCTTGCTAAGCATGGACGTGTGATTGATGTAAATGGTGTTTGCGTTGATTTGATGATCTGGGCATTGGGAAAATTAGGTACGAGAGAACTGAATTACTCATCGGATGTTGATTTGGTGTTGTTATATAGTCAAGACGGGATGTCAGATGGTAAGCGCTCTTTGGATGCTTCCAGTTATTTTACTCGTTTGGGGCAAAAGATCATTAAATTGCTTGATTACTTTACACAAGATGGACAGGTTTATCGGGTTGATATGCGGCTTAGACCTTTTGGTTCAGCGGGTCCATTGGCCTGTTCAGTAGCTGCTCTGCAACAATACCTGCAATATGAAGGGCGTGAATGGGAGCGATTTGCATGGATGCGTGCAAGGATGGTTTCAGGTCAATCAGCGATAGCTGATGAAGTAAAAAATAAAATAAAATCATTTATTTATCGTAAACATCTGGATTATACAGTTTTCAATGCGTTGGCTAAAATTAAAACAGAGATTGCTGATCATCTGGGCTATGCGGATGACGACTTAAAACAAGGCGTCGGGGGTATCCGGGCTGTGGAATTTATTGTGCAAAGTTTGCAGTTGGTTTTTGCAGGTAGAAACACACTTTTACAAGGCACAGAAATCAGCCAACAAATTCAACAATTAGTCAACGCAAATAAGTTGTCAGAAACTGATGGAATAAGGCTAAGACTGGCTTGGTTGTGGTTACGAAAATTGGAAAATATCAGTCAATTGGTGGCAGACCAACCTACTCATAAAATCTCTGATAATCCGGTGGTTAAACAAGTAATTTGTGACAGTTTTAACTGTGGAAATTGGGATGAATTGCAAGCGATTATTGATAGTCATCGTGGAGAAGTTGACGGTTTATTCAACCAATTATTTGCAGATGCTGATAATGCACTACAGTTAACTGTCCAACAAAAAGTGAAGCTACATCAATTAACTCAAGATGTTTGTAATAAACCGTTACCGCGTAAGCGCCAAGAAAATATTGAGCAATTGTTACACAATAGTCTTCAACTTGCGCCACAATCAGTGCTAGAGGACTTTTTAGTTTTAATTAAAAATATTTTAACCAGACCGAATTATATTTTGATGTTACTTAAAGAAAAAAATGTACATCAATCGGTATTGAATTTAATGGGCAAACATTCGTATTTTGTGAGTGTTCTACAGAGTTATCCTGTGTTGTTAGAAC
>CALLLZ010000358.1 GCA_938008005.1 uncultured Marinicella sp.
AATAAGTACATAACAGCAGTCAAAAGCCTGCTCTTTATAATCTGCTTGATACCTCTGGCAGTGATTATTTATGATGGCTTTCAAAATAATTTAACCGCAGATCCAATTGAAGAAATATTACATCGTACGGGTATTTGGACATTGCGAATTTTGTTGGTTACATTGGCAATGACACCAATGAGACTCATGACAGGGTCATCCCTATTTATTCGCGTCAGAAGGATGTTAGGTTTATTCACTTTTTTCTATGCCAGTTTACATCTAGTCACTTACGCATGGTTAGATTTGGGTTTGGATTGGCCTCATTTTTTCGAAGATGTCATTAAAAGACCTTACATCACCGTTGGTATGCTTGCTTGGCTATTGATGTTACCTATGGCCATCACTTCAAATCGTGCTATGATCAAAAAAATGGGGAAATCATGGAAACGCTTACATCAAACGATTTATGTAGTGATTGGACTGGGTTGTTTACATTTTTTATGGTTAGTTAAATCAGATCTAACTGAGCCCTTGATATATACCGGAATCGGGTTATCATTGCTACTTTTTAGAGTTGTACATTACTATCATGGTAAAAGGACATCAAATTAAAGGTGGACAGATAAAAGATAGGCAAAATAGAGATCGGCACACCAGAAGGAAACAAGCCAACATATTGCTGCATATTTGTCGTGCCATTTCTGAAGCAGGAGCACCAGCTCATCGTTTAGAGTCTTACATGCAGGTTATCTCTGAAAAATTCAAACTCGAAGCCAGCTTCTTTGCCATGCCAACGGCGGTACTGGCAAGTATTGGTGAAGATGAATACAGTCAACGCTCATATATGATCAAAACTGACCCCAATGACATCAACTTGGGCACATTACATACCATCAATGAAGTGATCAATGAATTAGAAAATGATGTCATAAATTTAGACACAGCACTTAATTCAATCAAAGCCATAAGCACCCAGCCAGTAGGATACCCTGATTGGTTATTCGCCTTGTGTTTTGGTCTTGTGGGTGGTGGCTTTACCACTTTATTCTCTGGTAGTTGGCATGACGTGATAGCCGCTTCATTGCTGGGTTTATTAACCGGTATTATTACCATTTACAGTAAGCCCTTTAAGTATTTATCTCAATTATTAGCACCATTATCAGCAATGGTGGTAGGATTTACTGCCATTACCATCAGTCATTACTGGCAAACCATTGACCATTTTTTGGTCTCCTTGGCAGGCTTAATTATATTGGTACCTGGCTTAGGGATTACCATTGCGATGCGAGAGCTTTCAACAGGTCATTTGGTTTCAGGCAGCAGTCGTATGGCTGGAGCTGTCACGACCCTATTCCTACTGTCCTTTGGACTCGCACTTGGTTATCTGATTGCCCAAAGTATTTACGGTGATACTGAGGTTAATAAAATGACCAACGTACCAACTTGGTTTAACTACTTTGCTTTGGTTATAACCGCTTTGTGTTTTTCAGTGTTGTTCAAAGCCAGATTAGCCGATACTTTCTGGATTTTTTTATCAATTGGTTTGGCTTTTGCAGGTTCAAGCTTAATTGGTTTATGGATGGAACAACCATTCAAATCATTGGCTGCTGTATTATTGGTATCAATGGCTGGGAACATATATTCCAGAATCAGTTCAAACCCTGCATCAGTAATGCACATTCCTGGTATTATTTTATTGGTGCCGGGCAGCATTGGTTTTAACTCATTATCCGCCATGTATACCAATGACACCATGACTGGCGTGCAAGCCGCTTTTAATGCTGCTTTAATTGCCGTGGCTATATCTGTCGGACTTTTAGTTGGTAATTTAATTGTTCCTCCAAAGAAAGACTTATAACAAACGATCGTTTTAAAAACCGTTAATTCCTAACGAAATAATGACAAAGTTTTGTATATATTTTTTTTTTCTAATATTACTCCAATTGTTACTTGAAATTAACATTTCATAGCTTTATTATCATCCAACTATAAAAAAAAGAGGTATTCAATGAAGTTAAAATTTTTAATCGTTCTTTTTATTACTGCCAGCTTTTCAAGTTTCGCAGAAATAAAACAAGAACTGGGTGTTGATCAAAGTGTCAATTATGCAGCTCTGGTGGAACTAGGCCCTTGGGATGACAGGAATTATCAACTGACCCAATCAGACTTAGATATACTGCCAGAAAATGATCACTATGTAAGAAATGTTCCGGTATTCTTTAAGGTAAAAGCCCGTCAAGCAAATCCGCACATTGGTGCGCTTTACCCAAGAGAACTGTATCAAGCATTCTTGATTCATTACGGCGGTTTTTTAGTTGATGGTGTTTGGAAGAAAGAAGGTATTGGTAAATATTATCATCCAGTGACCATTGAAGGGAAACCTGATGACCCATTCAGAGGTGGAGTCATCGACCCTGATGGAGAAGTGGTTCTTGATAGCGGTGCAGAAAGTACCATTGAATTCAACCCAGACAATAACATGCAAGTTGTTGCTGGTGTTAATGCCAATGGCGGACAATCCATGTACTTTTCTACAGATGGTGCAGAAACATGGACCTTTTCTCAATTAAACCCCGGTGGTTCATGTTGTGACCCTACTGTTGATTGGTCTACTACAGACGTCGTGCCACAAAGAGTCTACCAAGCTGATTTAGCCAATTGTGGTTTTGGTGGCTGTAATATTCGAGCTTCTTTTTCAGAGGACGGTGGACAAACTTGGGCTCCGATGATTGATATTGACGCTGACCAAGCCAACGACAAAGAGTTCATTCATGTTGATCGTTCTGCAACATCTCCTTTCAAAGATAACATCTACATTACCTACCACAAAGGTAATCAAATGCGTTTTGCAAAATCTGAAGACAATGGAACAACTTGGACAACACCTATTGACGTAGGCGTAGAACTGGGTATTGGTAGTGATATAACTACTGATGCAGCAGGTAACATTTACTACATTTATCCTAATGCAAACCCACCTACTTCTGGTACACCTGGGAATTTATGGATGTTAAGATCAACCGATGGTGGCGACACTTTCGAAACACCTGTTTTAATTCAAACTTTAAGAGGTAACTTCGACTTTCCAATCCCATCAATGGCAACCCGAGAAGTATTTATTTATGCTTCAGTTGATATAGATTCAAGTGGTAACATTTATGTTGCAGTATCTGATGAAACTGCAGACAGTACGGGTGCTGCGCTTGGTACCGATGCGGCAACCAACAGATCTGAAATCCGTATATTTAAATCTACAGACGGTGGTGTTACTTGGACAGAATTGGCTCAACCACATCCAGCTGATGGCTTATTATCTGGCGGTTCAGCCAATGCCATTGATAGATTTCACCCATGGTTAATGGTTGGGGAAAATGATGCCGTTCATATTGGCTTTTATGACACCAGAAACTCTGTTGACAGAACGGGTGTGGATTTTTATTACAACGTCTCTACTGACGGTGGAAATTCTTGGATACCAAGTGGTGCACAACGTTATTCAACCGTAACATCATCATTACTTACTGATAATTTCCAATGGGGTGACTATAACGGTTTGTCAGTTGTATTAGATAAAGTTGCTATGATATGGACTGATAATCGTGTCGGTACTGATGCCGATGCCATGATAGGTTTTTCAGAAAATGCATTTGGTTCACCAACATTCAATATAGCTGCCACGCCAAGTACAATTGATGTTTGCGCCAATGATACAGCACTTTCTGTACAGCTAGATATGTCTGCAGTACAGGGTTATGCTGGTATCATTACATTGTCTGAAGACACCATCCCTGGGTTTGTTACAAATGGCGCATTTTCAACAAACACATTAGCGGCACCATTTATGTCAGATTACACTTTTGATGTTGATGCCTCTGGTGCAGCAGGTAGTGAAACCATCACTATAGGAGCTTCTGGAGATGATATGGGCAATATAATCTTGAAAAGCGCAGATATTACAGTCAACTACTCTACAGCGGCACCTGGCGCAAGCACTTTAATGATGCCAGCTGATGGTGCTACTGATGTATTGTTGTCCCCTACTCTAAGCTGGTCAGCCGACGCCAATGCCAACTCATACTTAGTAGAAGTGGCACTTGACAGTGGCTTTACCAATATAGTTGATTCAGCAACGGTAACTGATACGCAATACACCACAGCTATTACTCTGGCGAGTGACACTGAATATTTCTGGAGAGTTACTACTGATGGCACATGTGGTGCAGGAACGGCATCAACAGTCTTCTCATTCACTACAAATAACCTCATATGTTTCGTTTCAGGAGATCCTATTCCTGACAATGATCCTACCGGTTTAGATTTGGTTGGTAATGTTGCAACAATGGGCACAATTCAAGACTTGACTGTATCGATTGCAGCTGAACATACTTGGGTTGGTGATTTGATATTCACCTTATCTCATAACGGTACTGATGTTATCTTAATGGATCGACCTGGCGTACCAGCCCTGAATACAGTCGGTTGTAACGCGAATAATGTTGATGTCATATTTAATGACAATGGCGCTGATGGTCCTGTTGAAGATTCTTGTGTTCAAGACTCTGACCCAGGTATCACAGGAGATTTAATACCTCAAGAACCCCTTGCTGGATTCAGTGGTATGGAGCTCAGCGGTGATTGGACATTGAATGTCAATGACAATGCGAATCAAGATACTGGAACATTAACAGAGTTCTGTTTATTCCCAGTATTTGGTGAAGATGATCTTATTTTCGCAGATGGTTTTGAATAAATAAGTTCAAGTAAGAATAAAAGGCAAGATGTCATCATCTTGCCTTTTTTTTAGGTAAAATTTTAACAATGGTAAGAATAGATAAATGGCTTTGGGCCGCCAGATTTTTCAAGACCCGCTCACTGGCAAAAAAAAATGTTGAACAAGGCAAGATCAAAGTTGCTGGACAAAAATGCAAACCATCAAGAAATGTTCAAACCGGTGATATTGTAACTATCAAGAAAAGTGATTTGGTATGGGAAGTGAAGGTAACCAATTTAGCTGATAAACGCGGTTCAGCAACAATAGCTCAAACACTTTACCAAGAAACAGAAGAAAGCATCAAAACTCGTGAATCACAAACTTTACTAAAAAAAGCTGAATACCATTCAACACCAAAACCGGATCGACGTCCCACAAAAAAACAACGGCGTGACATCAAGATATTTAAGAACAAAACTTAAACATTCACCATAAATCAAACAAAAAAAAGAGCCCGCTGATGTGACTCTTATAAGTATGAGATCTCACCATACTTTATCGATTCATACTAAAAACTCAAGCATTAACCCAATCTCTACTTTTGTCACCAAATACCATAAAATGTGGGTTCAACAAAGAGTCTTTGCTATTGTAAAGTAATGGTTCACCATCCAAAGTAACTACCTTGCCACCCGCTTGTTCAACAATACACTGCGCCGCAGCGGTATCCCATTCAGAGGTCAGGCCTAAACGTGGGTACAGATCGGCTTTACCTTCAGCGACCAAACAAAATTTCAACGAACTGCCCATACTTACCAGCTCATGCTGCCCTAATCGTTCTAAATACGCTTTTACTTCATCACTCATGTGTGAACGACTACCAACTACTGTCGGTTTAAAACGGCTGTTTTTCTTTACCATAATAGAGTGTTTTTTTCCATCTTCCCGTTTAAAAACACCCACCCCTACTGCTGCAGAATAACTGACTTCAGTAACTGGCACATATACTACTGACAGAGTCGACTTACCCTGGTCAATTAAAGCAATGTTTACAGTAAATTCTCCATTTCTCTTGATGAATTCTTTGGTTCCATCCAGTGGATCTACTAACCAATACTTATTCCAGTTTCTCCTTTCTTCATAATCTATATCAGCAGATTCTTCAGACAAAACAGGAATCTCTGGTGTGAGTTGTTGCAATCCTTTGACAATAACTTGATGTGCAGCTAAATCTGCTTTAGTTAACGGTGAGTCGTCGTCTTTATGATTAATACCAAAGTCATCAGATTGATAAATTTCCATGATGGCTATTCCAGCTTTAACAGCCAATTCTTCAATGTCTTTTAATAATTCATTCATTTAAAGTTTTTAGTCCTAACTTGTGGGTTAATTCAGTTCCTGCCAAAATACTATTGGTGCTTAAATCTATTGGTTTGCCCTGCAAATCAGTCATTATGCCACCAGCTTCTTTGGTAATTACAGTCAAGGCCGCAATGTCTAAAATATTGACATCTGACTCGACAACTAAATCAATTTTACCTGATGCTAATAGGTGATAATGATAAAAATCACCGTAACCACGTATTTTACTGAATTTTGTGAGTAATTGCCCAAATCTTTGCCAATTATTACCAATTAAACTTTGAATATTGCCGGTTGAAATACACGAGCTGTGTGACAGAAATTCTTCAGACATTTTGATTTTTCTTTTATTTAAAAAAGCCCCTCCCCCTACTGTTGCCCAAGCCATTTCACCAAACAATGGTGCATTAGAAACACCCATCACCAGTTCGCCACAATACATTAAAGCAATCTGGGTGGAAAACATCGGGTATTGTCGAACAAAACTCTTGGTACCATCAATCGGATCGATCAGCCATAAGAATTCACTGCCATTTTTATTATCAGACCGTCCAAATTCTTCACCAAAAATATCATGTTTTGGAAAGTATTGACTAATTTCTGCTCGAATAATCTGCTCTGACTTCTTATCAGCAATGGTTACAGGTGTTTGATCATCTTTTACTTCTGTATTTAATTGATTGTTTTGATAATATTGTTTAATAACAACTTCAGCTTTGATGGCGGCTTGCTTTGCGACCGTCAGAACTCTGTTTAAAGTTGTACTATCAAGAACTGGCTTGTTTGTCATCTATTCTTCCATAAATATCTTCAAATCGCTCTATATCATCTTCACCGAAATAACTACCACACTGAACTTCAATCAAAGCAATATCGGTATCAGTGGGGTTCTCTAAACGGTGCAAGGTTTCCACAGGGATATAAACTGATTTATTGGCTTCTAACATAAATTCATCATCACCAACCCGAACTTTTGCAGTACCAGATACAACCGTCCAATGCTCACTGCGTTTGTGGTGTAATTGCAATGACAACACTTGTCCTGGCTTAACTACTAAGCGTTTTACTTTACAATCATCTTCGTCTTCTAAAATGGTGTAACTGCCCCAAGGACGGTGAACGGTTTTATGATAAACAGCAGCTTCATGGTCTTTTGCCTTTAGAAATTGCACCACATCTTTCACACCTTGTGACTTATCTTTATGGGCAATTAAAACCGCATCAGTGGTATCAACCACCATCAAATCACTAACCCCTACGGTTGCAACCAATCGATCACCTGCTCGAATATAACAATTCTGTGAATCAACAGTAATGGCCTTACCTTCAATGCGGTTACCTGAGTCATCCGAATCAGAAAGGCTGGCCATTGCGTTCCAAGAACCAATGTCATTCCAATCAAAGCGTGAATCAACAACAGCTCTTTTTTCTGCTTTTTCCATTACCGCATAATCAATTGAGATATCAGGTAATTGCATGAATTGACTTAACTCAAACTCAATCTGATTGTTCTGTGTATCTGTCGATGCAAAACAGTTTCTTGATTCATTTAGCACATCTTCAGCAGTCTCTTGCATCGCTTTAAGTAAACTACCCACTTGAAAAGCAAACATACCAGAGTTCCAACTGTAGTCACCAGATGCCAAATATGATTTAGCCACTTCTAGACTCGGTTTTTCAACAAATTGCTCAATCACAGCTGCTTGGGAATTGAGCTTTTCACCGGCTTTTATATAACCATAGCCTGTTTCGGGTGCAGTTGGATAAATACCAAACGTGGTCAAATAACCTTGGCCTGCTAGTTCTGCTGCTTCAGTTACGGCCGAATTGAAAGAGGCACTGTCTTTAATCAAATGATCAGAAGGCATAATGATCATAATGGCATCATCACCATGAGATTGTTGTATTTTCAAAGCTGCTAAAGCTATTGCTGGGGCAGTATTTCGGCCTGTCGGCTCTAATAAAAACGTCTGTTTTTCAATGTCACACCGACTGTTCTTTTTATAAATATCTTTACACAAAAAGTAGTAATCACGTGAAGTAACTGTAACCACCTCATCTTCTGTAGCAATCTCTAAAGCCCTGTCAAATGTCAGTTCTGCTAAGGTTTTACCATCGGCTAATTGCATAAAAGGTTTAGGGTATGCTTTTCTTGATACTGGCCATAACCTTGTGCCAGCTCCTCCAGATAAAATAACGGGTATTATTTTCATGGTTTCATCCTTTGTTGTATACATAGTTGTAAGGTGGTTTGCCAGTGCGGTAGTTTAACATTAAAAATACCTTCAAATTTCCGACAATTGAGTACTGAATATTTAGGCCTTTCGGCATCAGTAGGAAAATCTTTACTTGAAATAGGAATCAATTCAGGCTGTTTTGGAATCAACCCAACACGTTCTGCTTGAGAAAATATTTTTTGTGCAAATCCAAACCATGTTGTCGACCCATTAGAAGTCAAATGATACAAGCCAGTTTCTGGGATATTAAGTGCCAGCATGGTTGCTAAAGCAATAGAGCTGGCCCAAGTCGGCGCGCCTTGTTGGTCATTAACAATCTTCAATTGTTGATGTGTTTCAGCCAACTTCAACATGGTATTTAAAAAGTTATTTCGACGATTAGAAAATACCCAAGCAGTTCGAAAAACCATATATTCACATCCACTTTCAATGATAGCCTGTTCACCATCCAGCTTAGTTTGGCCATAGATTGATTTCGGGTTGGTATTGTCTTTTTCTTTCCAAGGAAACTTATGGTCACCTGAAAACACATAATCAGTTGAGTAATGTATCAACAAACACTTGTTTTTTTTTGCAGAATGAGCCATTACTGAAACTGCTTCTGTATTAATAAGCTTAGCAATTTCAACATCTGATTCAGCCTGATCAACCTGAGTATATGCCGCAGCATTACAAACCACATCAGGTTTAATATTATCAATTTTTTTCTGAATATCATCCGCATCAGATAAATCGAGTTTAATGGTGGTCATACCTTGTACATTCCGCCCATCTGAAGTGGTTGGAATGACTTCACGATTAAATTGTAAAGTTCTCCATAATTCAAAGCCTACTTGGCCATCTGCACCAATTAACAACACTTTCATTGATGGTAACTCGGTAAATTTTCTGAATCAAAAGACTTTAAACTCAATGCTTTGGAGTCTTTATCTGATAAATTAGGTGATTTCAATGGCCAATCTATATTTAAATCGGCATCATTCCAAGCAATTGACGCATCTGCATCTGCATCGTAGTAGTTCGTACACATATAGCAAAATGTGGCAGACTTAGACAATACACAAAAACCATGTGCGAAACCCTCTGGCACATAAAATTGTTTATGATTCTCAGCACTTAAAACTATGGATTCATATTGACCGAAGGTAGGCGAGCCAAGACGAATATCCACTGCCACATCAAACACTTCACCTTCAAGGACGTAAACCAATTTACCTTGCGGTTTTGGATTTTGAAAATGTAAACCACGCAGAACACCCTTTTGTGATTTGGATACATTGCTTTGAATAAACTTTTGTTTAATCCCAGCATCTACATATCTTTGCTCAGACCAGGATTCCAAAAAGTAGCCGCGATCATCTCCAAAAACTTGTGGCTCTATGATTAAGACACCTGGTAATTTTGTTTTAGTAACCTTCATAATCACTGACCTTACTGTTGATCTTTGATAAGAGAAATGAGGTATTGTCCATAGCCGTTCTTCACTATTGGTTGAGCCAATTGCATTACTTGTTCAGCATCAATCCAACCGTGGTTAAAAGCAATTTCTTCTGGACAAGCTATTTTGATTCCCTGTCGCTTTTCTATGGTTGAAATAAAATTGGTTGCTTCAGCCAGGGAATCATGAGTACCTGTATCTAACCAAGCATACCCTCTCCCCATTAATTCAACATTCAATGACTGCTCTGCCAAATAAACTTTGTTTAAATCAGTAATTTCCAACTCACCTCTTGGCGAAGGTTTTAGAGCTTTGGCTATGTCTGTGGCTTGCCCATCATAAAAATACAAACC
>CALLLZ010000359.1 GCA_938008005.1 uncultured Marinicella sp.
GTAGACGCAGAAATCGTTTTTGATGATACAGTGTTTACAACGCCACAAACCATCACCTTAGAAAATGGCGAAATACCCATTACTTCAAATGTCAGCATCACAGGCCCTGGTGCTGATTTATTGACCATTGATGCAGATAACTTGAGTCGAATTTTTAAAATCAGTGATGTCAGTACTGCGCAATTAGTAGTCACTATTTTTGGCATGACCTTGACCAATGGAAACTCATCAGGAGACGGTGGTTGTATTAACAGCAATGAGTCATTGAAGCTCAGGTCCTCAGTAATCACCGGGTGTTTTTCAGAGGGACCAGGTGGTGGGTTATACAATAATAATGCCAACGGCGTAGTGATTGAAAACAGCAGTTTTATCAATAACACATCAGGGAATGATGGTGGAGGACTTTTCATTACAAATAGAACAAATCATAGGATTATTAACTCAACTTTTTCAGGCAACATCGCACCAAGACGTGGTGGTGGATTTGCTATGATTAATACATCAAACATAAACAATGTGGTTAACAGCACTTTCAGTGAAAACCAATCCAGCCGCGGCGCTGGAATTTTCTCTAACAGACCTCTGAATGTTCTTAATTCAACAATTATTAATAACACTGGACCGGGTGTTCAACTGGCTCAAGATGCGATACAGAACAATATCATCGCAGGTAACACGGGTCTTGATTGTATTTTTGAGGAATCGGGCATAAATAACCAAAATAACCTTGATACCGATGGCAGTTGTGGTGTCGATGCGGTTAATCATACGACTGTGGCTGATCCCTTATTGGGCCCATTGGCTAATAATGATGGATTAACCATGACACATTTACCACTGGATGGCAGTCCTGTGATTGATATGGGTGATGATGCTTTGTGTGCCGAATTTGATCAACGTGGTCGAATCAGGCCACAAGATGGCGATAGTGATGGAACCAGAGTATGTGACATTGGCGCGGTTGAAGTTGGAAATTTAACTGATCAAATCTTTAAAGATGGCTTTGATTTCTCTGATTGCGATCTTATCGATGGCTTAAAGCGAATTTCAAACAGAGGCTGTCGGTAAGTCGGTCACATAATTGCTGCGTGACTAAAAATAATGAACTCAATGTAACAAGACCATGAAAAATAAGGCCAAAAAAATAACAGCTATCAAGCCCACACATTTCAAGCTCAGGCAATTAACAAAGTCCATTTCATTGGCTCTATTGGCCTCAACAGCTGCACAATCAGCTGAGTTTATTGTGACCACTGATGGTGATCGAAGTGATGGCTTACCCAATGAAATAGCTCCCCATGTCTTTGCAATTAACACCCTCAGGTCAGCAGTTCGTCAAGCTGATGATGAGACCGCCTTTCCTGGCGCTGATACCATTCGTTTTGATAACAGTCTGTTTAAAAAAAATCAAGTTTTAATCAGCTTGAACAGGGTGGGTGATACCTTCGAAAATTTAGGGTCTTCTTCTGATTCAGCCCTTGGGATTAACAGTGTTCTCACTATTCAAGGGCCAACTGGTGCTGAACTTATCCTTCGACCCAATAACATGCGCCATTTTCAGGTCAATGAAGGTGGTCAGCTTAATCTTAATCACGTGACATTAGATGGTGGCAATTCCCCTGATAATCTTTCCGGTTATGGTGGATCAGTGTTGGTTAAAAATGGTGGCTTAAGAGTTAAAAATTCAACGTTATCCAACAACACTGCGCACAGTGGTGGTGCCATATTTTTCAGGAACACTACTAGACAGTCATTGATTGATAACACCCTATTTAGAGACAATAAAGCGATTGGGTCTCTTGCTGGTGGGGGCGCAATCAAAACCAGGGGTGATTCAGCCTTAGCAATCAAGCACTCACAATTTACCGGTAACTTCTCAAATCAAAATGCCGGGGCATTGTATGTGGGTGGTATTTTGAATGTTCAATCCAGTAGTTTTGTACACAATGTCGCGCGCCGAAATGGTGGAGGCATCTTTGTGGGTGGAAGCGGTGTTCTCACAATGAAAAATACAACTGTTTCATTTAACACCGCAACGCGCAATGTTGGCGGCGGTATTATAAGCATCTCAGAACCTGCAGCTGGCGACAGCAAAACTGTATTGATTAACTCAACCATTTCCCACAATCAATCGAGCACTGAGACATCTGTTTCATCAGCGGTGTCTGCTCGACTGGGTGGTCAGTCATTTGATTCAAATGGCGGTGGAATTTTTGGAGAATATGCGGATTCATTTTTGCTGCACAATACTGTGATCGCCAACAACACTGAATTTATAGAACAAATTCCAGACGATGTGGCCGCTGTTATTGACAGTGAATCCAGCCATAACCTAATCGGTGCTGGTTTCTCGTTATTTGGTTTAACTGACGGCATCAATGGCAACCAAATTGGTAGCAGAGATGTGCCCATTGATGTGCAATTTCAACCACTGACTAATAACGGCGGCGGTACGTTGACTCAGTTACCCAATTCCAACAGTCCAGCAGTTGATGCTGGTAATGATGAACTCTGCGAAGTCACAGACCAGCGCGGCAGAATAAGGCCACAAGATGGTGATGACGATGGCAATGCCATTTGTGATATTGGCGCTGTTGAACTGGGTGATGTGACTGATTTGATTTTCAACAACGGTTTTGATGGCCCAGGTGTCAGCGACATTATTTTTATCAATGGCTTTGAAAACTGAATTTAACTACTTAATTGAGATTAACATGAAACTAAACCAATTAACAAAATCCATTTCACTGGCTCTGCTTGTCACCACCTCAGCCCATTCAGCTGAGTTTACCGTCATAACCGATGGTGATCAGGGCGGTGGTTTACCGACAGAAGTGAACGCAGGTGTGTTTGAAATTAACACCCTCAGGTCAGCCATCGAACTGGCTGATGATGAAAGCGCTTTCCCTGGCGCTGATACCATCCGTTTTGCACCGACTTTATTCAGCTCTGGTGAGGCTGAAATTAACTTAAATGCCATTGGTGGTTCAAATTCAAGTGGCAGCAACACTGCGAACTCGGCTTTAAGAATACGCAGCGAGATCACTGTGGCAGGGCCAGTAGATGACACATTGACATTAACCGCTGGAAATTTGCGTCATTTTCAGGTTAACGACGGTGGTCAACTTAACATCAGTCATGTCACTCTAGACGATGGCTTTGCACCTGCT
>CALLLZ010000360.1 GCA_938008005.1 uncultured Marinicella sp.
CAAACCGATTTTTTTAGACAATAAACCCATGATAAACGTCATGCCAATCCATGAGAAATCTTTCAATGCCGCTAAAAGCCATGTTAAATCAATAATCATATATTTGTTGAAATATGCAAAGACATTTGGAAGGTGTAATAAAGCTGAACTTTTATTATAGGCTTAGACGTTAGATATATATTCATATTATTTTATTTTGCTTACTTTGTTTATTTGACGCAACTGTTATTGTGGATATCTATTCACGTCATTTTATGACTGTTTCATACCTATTTGGATCGATTTTGTCACAAAGCACTTTTATATAGTAAATTTTATAGTATTTTATATATTCGATTACGAACTTATTTTGTATTCGAATATAACATTTAATTTAGGAGTAAAAATGAAAAATCACATATTTAAAAAAATTATATTAAGTCTGGTCTTATCAATAACTTTTATGAGTGCCAATGCATATACATATGAAGAAGTAGTAAGAGCTTGCGCAAATGCCTACGAGGCAGATGATCAACTTGAAGCATGCGTAGCAAATGTTTGTAGGGAATATGGTTGTGAGTAAACTGATACCATTATTATAAATATAAAGAGCCTTTTGAGAGGCTCTTTATACTTTAAAGTTAAAGTCACATAATTAATTATTGCTTGTTTATTATCACGTGATATTAAGTTTGGG
This sequence comes from uncultured Marinicella sp., assembly GCA_938008005.1. Lineage (GTDB taxonomy): Bacteria > Pseudomonadota > Gammaproteobacteria > Xanthomonadales > Marinicellaceae > Marinicella. The sequence continues at coordinate 677 of CALLLZ010000360.1, forward strand.
GAAAGGTCATTTTTTATAAAAATTGAACTAATATAATTCCGAATTTGTAGCAATTTTAATGGAATTCAAGTTTGAAAAACATTGACCAATTTATGGAGTTAATCAATTCATTCTCGTCTTGCTTGTCCTGGTGTATGATTAAAATATTTTTTAAAGACTTTAATGAAAGCCGCTTCTGATTGGTACCCGCAATCCAAGGCAATAGAATAAACTGATGCTGTTGTATTTTTTAATAATTGTTTGGCTTGTTGCATGCGCCAATATGTCATATATTTCAAAGGAGTTACACCTAATAGTTCATTGAATAAGGAAGCAAATTTAGAGCGTGATATCAAGGCTTCATCAGCCAAGCTATTCAAACTCCAGGCTTTATCAATTTGATTATGAAATGCCACCAAACTTTTTGCAATACTGGGGTTAGACAAGCCTTTTAATAAACCAGTTTTATTAGAATATTGATGTTGTTCTAAACCGATGTAGTACCTAACGATATAAATAAATAAAATTTCAGCCAGCTTATCTAAAACCAACTGTCGACCATTGCTGTCACTCTCTGCTTCTCTTACTATCTGCTGAAACAATGATTTAAACCAGCTTTGACGATCCATTTCATTGGCTTTGATATGTAAATATCTGGGAAGCCCCATTAAGATTGGGTTTTTTGTATTGCTAAAGGATAAATGACCACATATCAATGTGGTTGATATTTCATTGTTTTCTTCAGAATTAAGTAATTGGTGAGGGGTGTTTCTAGAAAAAAATATTAAATCACCAGCACTTAAAAATATGGGTGTTTGCCCCTCTATATGTAACTGGCAATTACCATATGCAATGACATGAAAACTACTGAGTCCGGGATGACTTGATTCAACCCCCCAAGGTGAGCAGAACTCTGAATGCAAATATATATTGGCATCAAAGTGAATTGACTTAAAAATTTCATTTACAACATCCATTGGACGAATTAGCTATTTATTTAGATTTAATAACATTTATCGTATCATTTATCTGTCTAAAATTCACAACACAATTTAATTCAATAGGAACACAAAATGCAATATATTAAAACTACATTCATTACACTTATTTTCATATTGGCTTTAAGCGCTTCTTTTTCAGGTCAAGCTCAAGCAGATCATGCCAAACAAGATAAGGAAGTAACCACCATTCATTTAGATCAATATGGTGGATACTTTGAAGCCAAAGAAACCCTGGCAGGCCTAAAAGCTGGCACTTATGATTTTGTAGTGACTAACAAAACCAATAAATTGGTAGGCTTTCAAATCCAAAATTACAAAACCCAAGAACAGTTAGACATGTTCCCTTTAGAGCCTAATCAATCAAGAACTGCACGTGTGGAAATCACAAGCGATGGTTTTAGATTCAGATGCCCAATTAACCCAACACCCTGGTATGATTTAGATGGTGTGAAATAAACAGTATTTGACTCGTTAAATTAAAAAAGGCTTCATTTTGAAGCCTTTTAAAACACCTACCTAACATTTAAAAACTTGTATCAAAGATCATATTCAATGATAACTGGCGCATGATCTGAAAAACGCTCATCTTTGTAAATTGAGGCTGTTTTTACCTTATCTCTTAAACAAGATGATGTGATGTGGTAGTCAATGCGCCATCCTGTGTTATTCGCCCAAGCTTGCCCTCGATTTGACCACCATGAATATTGTTCCTCTGCTGGTTCAACTTCACGGAAAGCATCAACCAAATTAAATTCATTAAATAATTTTGTCATCCACTCACGTTCTTCAGGTAAGAATCCTGAATTTTTCTGATTACCTCGCCAATTCTTAATATCGATTTTTTTGTGTGCAATATTCCAGTCTCCACAAACCGCAAAAGGTTTGCCAGTATCTTTCAGCTCTTGTAACACAGTCTCTAGACGTTCCATACAAACATATTTAAAGTCTTGCCTCTCCTCTTTCGCTGAACCTGAAGGTAAATACAAAGAAACAACAATGATGTGTCCCAAATCTACTTGAACCCAACGACCTTCATTATCAAATAAGTCCCAACCAATACCATATTTGACTTCAATAGGTTGGTGTTTAGAATAAATAGAAACTCCTGAATAGCCTTTTTTAACAGCATCGGCTTGATAAAAATGATAACCTTGAGGAATGAATAGTTTCGGGTCTAGTTGCTCCAGTTGTGCTTTGGTTTCTTGTACACATAGTACATCGGCATTTTGCTTCTTAAACCATTCAAACATGCCTTTACGTTGTGATGCTCTGATGCCATTTGCGTTGAGAGTGATTATTTTCATTGGTCTGAGGGTTAGAAAAGAATAAATTATACCACCAGAATGCTTGAAAAAAAGGCGCAGTTCTCGCAAGATAGCAGCCTTATTTAGGCAGATCGAAAGGCAGGCAAAGTATATGAGTGTTGCACAAGATTTTTTAACGCTGGCGATTGACAAGAGTGTATTGAGGTTTGGCGAATTTACTTTAAAGTCAGGTCGTATCAGTCCTTACTTCT
>CALLLZ010000361.1 GCA_938008005.1 uncultured Marinicella sp.
GATATAGTGAGGTGTTTAGCATAATCTAATGCAAGCTGTTGTTTATTGTCTAATAACTGATGAACTCTTCCAACTAACTCTTCTTTGATTAGATTGGCTTTGTTTTCGTTGTTGATTATGCGACTCATACCTGAAAAATGATGATCAACACAGTATTGACATTGATTAAGCATACTGACATAAACTCCAATACACTCCAAGAACCACTTGTCTATTTGATTTTTAGGGTGGTGTAAAGTGTATTTGTATAAAGTCATGTGTCCTTGCATGGTGTGTGGTCGGAGAGAGTGGGCAAGCATGATGTTATCTACATTGTTATCAGGTCCTTTGACTTGCTCGTAAAGTTTCAAAAGGCTGCTTTCAGCCTGGTCAAATGGTATGGTTTTTATCCAAGTCATCACATAATCCAAATTAAATGATTATATCATCACTCATAGCCGCTTCAATTATTCAGTTCTCCTGTCACTTCTGGCACTTCATAAAAATCATTGTTTTAAGCTATAATGATTACTTGTATTACTACATTTGGAGCGCGTTGTGAGAGGGCCTAATTTATTACTGTTTATTGTATTGATTGCTGGTGCGGCTGTGTTTTTTGGAGTCACATTATATAATCGCCTGGTTAAACGCCGAAACCATGTGGAGGATGGATGGAGTGGTATAGATGTTCAGCTTAAAAGAAGACATGATTTAATCCCTAATATAGTCAATGTGGTCAAAAGATTTGCTAAACATGAGCAGGAAACCTTGGAAAAAGTCATTAATTTACGCAATGCAGCTCAAGCTTCAAAAACACGAAGTAGCCATGCATCTAGACAACAAGGTCAGGAGGAACAAAAGTTGTCACAGGCCTTATCAGGATTAATGATACAAGTAGAAGCTTACCCTGATTTAAAGTCCAATACCAATTTTATAGATTTACAGAAGCAATTACAAAAAATTGAGGATGATATCCAGTACGCTCGTCGTTATTACAATGGTGCCGTCAGAGAATACAATACAACCGTACAGTCATTTCCATCTAATATCATTGCCAATAAATACGACTTCAGAGAAGCGGAGTTTTTTGAGTTAGAAAATGCAAAGCACGCAGAAAATCCTGAAGTGAAACTTTAAATTGATGAGGTATATATCTTTTCTGATATTGGTGTTGTTTAGTGGCACTTGCTTGGTTGTAGGAAAAGCCGATGCTGATGAATACATTAAGCATTTTCACAGTGATATCAAGGTAACTGCTGAAGGCGATATTTTTGTGACTGAAACCATCAAGGTTCAAGTTGAGCATAATAAAATTAAGCGCGGTATCTATCGAGATTTTCCGACATTATACAAAACTGCGTTTTACACTAAGTCGACTGTAGATTTCGAAGTATTAGAAGTTTTGAGAAACAACAGCAAAGAACCATACCACACCGAGAAACTCAGTAACGGAGTGAGGGTATATGTAGGAACGCGAAGTCAAATGATTGAACGTGGTGAACAAGTTTATAGCATTAAGTATCGCACCAACCGTCAAATTGCATTTCTGGATGATCACGACCGATTTACTTGGAATATCACAGGTAATGACTGGCGTTTTGCTATGGAACGGGTAACAGCCCAAGTAGAGTTGCCTGATGGTGTCTCTATGGCTGCAGTTAAAACTGGGGTCTGGACTGGATTTGCAGGAGAAGCCAGTGCCGATTACAACAGTGAAATCAGTGACAATATAATCAACATCAGTAACACAAAAAGTTTGGAACCATATCAAGGCATGACTTTTAGCCTAGAAATACCAAAGGGTTATCTCATCAAAAATTCCAATGTGGTATTAGACTTTCTCAGTGATAATATGCTTTGGGTGCTGATGGTTGGAACGTTATTATTCTTGTTGATGTTTTATCTATTAGCTTGGAATCAAGTAGGTAAAGACCCAGAAGCGGGAGTTATCATGCCTCTGTTTTACCCGCCTAAAGACATTTCACCCGCTGCGATGCGGTATATTTTAGAAGAGAAAACCAACCATAAAAACTTTACTGCCGCATTGATTAATTTAGCGATTAAAGGTTATGTTAAATTGAAAAAAATCAGTGATGGTTACCAAATCATTAAATTAGACACCAGTGGTAAGAAGCTACCACCCCAATCTTCAGGTGAGCGGATCATTATGAAACGTTTACTCAGTGGCAGTCGTCAAAAAATCACCATTGACAAAACTTATGATTCGAAAGTTAAAACTGCCATCAAACAAGTCAATAATCGAATAAAAACTGAATACAAACAAAAGTGCTTTAAAGACAATAAAATGCTGGGATATTTTGGGATTATGATCAGTGTTTTGACCTTGTTATTTTTTATGATTCATTTGAATGTACTTAAAGGCGATTTGATTGGCGGGTTCTTAGTGCTTTTTGGCGTAGCAGGGTATGCTTTATTTACTATTCATAAATCATTTACAGGTAAGATGGATTTAGGCCATTTAGGGATTGTTGGTTTTTTTGTTTTTACGTTGTTTAATAGCATGGGTAGAGATTTACCGATTGAAGTTGTGATATTTGGACTTTTTTTGTTGGCTGTGAATAGCTTCTTCATATATTTACTTAAGTCACCAACTCCATTTGGTAGAGAACTGATGGATAAAATAGAGGGGTTTAAAATGTATTTGTCAACGGCAGAACAACACCGCCTAGACATCATGCATCCACCAGAGATGACACCTGACCTGTTTGAAAAATACCTGCCATATGCGATTGCTTTGAATGTTGAGAATAAATGGTCTGAGCGTTTTGCCAATCACTTGAAGGCATCTGGTACAGATCCAGGTAGTTACGACTACCGTCCTGATTGGTATTCAGGTGGTCATTTCAATTTTTCCAATTCCTCAGCTGGTTTCAGTGATATGAGCCGCAGCATGGCCTCGAGTGTTTCAGCGGCAGCTGTACCACCCTCATCTTCATCAAGCGGCGGTTTTGGTGGAGGTTTTTCAGGTGGCGGTGGTGGAGGAGGTGGCGGTGGCGGTTGGTAATATTGATCTATAATGCACCAATTAAACTCTTTAGGAGAACACTTGAGTAAAGAAGAGCGACTCCCACTTTGGCGAGCCTTGTCTGATTTATTTCTAGATACAGAAAAAGATGAGCTTACCACCAAGTATATTGCCAGAACTGTTAAAGAAAGTGGACTTTCTGAGAAAGAAGTCGAGAGTATACTCTGGTTTGAAGTTTATCCAGTATTAAAAAACAATCTCAGAAGTGTGGCTGGTGTTTGGTCTGGTTGGCCAGATTCTTGGTTATTAGAACACTTACAAATTCACCAGCAACCATGTCGAGTTCGTGGAAAATCATT
>CALLLZ010000362.1 GCA_938008005.1 uncultured Marinicella sp.
GCCGCAAACGCACGATCATTGGCCGCTTCATCATTCTTCACTGGAATTGCTGCGGCCATGCCACCCATCGCCATCGCGCCATGTTTATGGCAGGTCTTAATAACCAGCTGCGAGTAGCTGCGCATGAAATCATGGTGGGTATCCCTGCCATTCGTAATCTAATTCGTGAAGATAAAGTGGCACAAATGTATTCATCGATCCAAACAGGACAATCTGTCGGCATGCAGACCTTGGATCAGTGTTTAATTGAATTGGTTCGAAAAGGTTTAATATCTAAACCACAAGCCAGATCGAGAGCGGTTAAAAAATCTGATTTTGATTGATCTGGATAATTAACAAAAAATAACTACCTTAATTTAAGAGGATGTATCATGGACTTTAATTCATATCTGAAATTGATGGTGCACAAAAAAGCATCAGATTTATTTATAACGGCTAACTTAGCCCCCAGTATTAAAATTCATGGTCGAGTGATTCCCATTACTCAACAACCATTGACCAAGGCGCAAGCTCGTGACATGGTTACTGGTATCATGTCGCCATACCAAAAAGAAGAATTTGAGCGGACCCACGAATGTAACTTTGCCATTGGTGTGTCATCAGTCGGTCGATTTAGGGTCAGTGCGTTCTACCAAAGAAATGCAGTGGGTATGGTCATTCGACGGGTAGAAACCAAGATTCCAACCTTTGAGTCACTTAAACTGCCCGAAGTCTTAAAAGAACTATCCCTAACAAAACGTGGAATTATTATTTTTGTTGGTGGTACAGGTACAGGTAAATCAACTTCTTTAGCGGCTATGGTTGGCTATCGAAACGTCAACACCACTGGTCATATCATCACCATTGAAGACCCGATTGAGTATGTACACGAACACCAAGGCTGTGTGATCACCCAACGAGAAGTGGGCTTAGATACCGAGTCTTTTGAGATTGCCCTAAGAAACACCTTACGACAAGCACCCGATGTGATTATGATTGGTGAGATCAGAACTTCTGAAACCATGCAACAAGCAGTTACTTTTGCTGAGACAGGCCACCTCTGCTTAGCGACATTACATGCCAATAACGCCAACCAAGCCTTGGATCGCGTACTACACTTTTTCCCTAAAGACGCCAGAGAACAACTGCTGATGGATATGTCATTGAACTTACGTGCAATGATCGCTCAACAGCTGATCCCCACTCCTGACGGTTCAGGTCGGCGTGCTGCAGTAGAAATTTTAATTAACTCACCATTGGCTCAAGAATATATTCGTAAAGGCAAGATTGAAAAACTTAAAGACTTGATGAAAAAATCAACCAATGCAGGCATGCAAACTTTTGACCAAGCCATGTTTGATTTATATCAAGCAGGCGAAATCACTTACGAAGATGCGCTGCGACATGCCGATTCAGCCAATGAAGTACGTTTAGCCATCAAACTGTCACAAGGTGGCGATGCAGACTCTTTATCTATGGGTATGGATGGCATTGGCCTGGAAGAGGATAAGTGATATCCATTCATAATTAAGCAGAATTCTTTTAAGCACTGAATTCTGCAATTTGGCAAGAGTAAACCTGGGTGCCTGTTTATGGATATCATCCTGAGCGAAGCCGAAGGATTTGGTTGGTTTAATGCGATGTTTTTTTCAAAGCAGTGGTTAACGCTATGATATCCCTGTTCGCCTATGGCTCACGGCCTAACAATTTCTTCTGTCATACTGAATAACGACAGAATTCTTCCATCAGCCAAGCCAATACCATCCTGACAATACCATCCTGAATGTAGCGAAGCCAAAAGTAGGCCCCCTAAGGGCGGAATTGAAGGATCTCCATAGTCTAGAGTGATGGTCAGCAACAAACATCACCGATACTGTGGGAGATTCTTCGACTCGCCTCAGCATGACAGGTTTTTTTGTACTTCAACCCAACTTCCATGTTGAGGTTTTAAGGTTAGAAAGATCAGAATCGCGCTTTGACACCCGCATAAAATGCCGCACCTGGCCTGGCAAAGCCCAAGACTTCCTCATAGGTTTCATCAAATAAATTTTGCGCTTTGGCATACAACTGAATGGTTGGATTCAACTGCCAACTGAAAGTCAAATCAAATGTGGTATAGCCATCAAGATTAACATTGGACGAAACAAATGTGCTGGGATCAAAAAACACATCCAATTGATCGTCCTGGTAATTTAATTGGGCATACAACATGGCTCGATTATCAGCGAATTGGTAATCAAAACTGATTTGTACCATATTTTCAGGACGTCGCACTTCCGTGACCTCAGACCCACTGGCATTCTCTTCTGTGGCATCGGTGTAGGTGTAATTAAAGTTCAAGCCCATTTGATCGTTAATCCGACCCGACCAATTTAACTCAAGGCCTTGGCGCTGGCTTTCGCCAGTTTGGTTAGCAGCTGTAAACAAACCAGATCCCGCATCAAATACAAAACCATTGATTTCATTTTCTAAATCTTGATCAAAATAAACCAATTCAATGCGATTATTTGACCATGTTTTCTCTACTGCAATTTCAAAAGCATCCGATTCTTCCGGCTCTAAATCCGGATTACCAATAAAGTTAGCCGGGAAAAATCCAAAACGTTCAATAAACGAAGGCGCTTTGCTGCCAGTGCCTACTGAACCACGAACTCGCCATTGATCATTCAACCGGTAAGAAGCAGCCAATTTAAAGTTGCTCACATCTTCAAATTCATTGAAATTATCCTGTCTGGCCGACACATTCCAATTGAATTGTTCGTTCAACTGATGATGATACTCCAGAGCTACACCTGTCACTGAATAATCCTGGCGCTGATTGGGGTCGCCAAAAGGTGATGCCGCACCACGTTGAACAAAATCAACTTGGCGATGATCAATCAAAGCCGATAAACGGTGTTGATCAGCAACACCGAAACGCAATGAAGTATTGAGTTTAACTTCATCTGTATCGGCAGCTGTCGAGCTGGTTTCGCCCAACCCAAAACTGAAATTACGAGCCTCTACATTGGACCATTGGTAACTTAAATCGGTATGCCATTGATTG
>CALLLZ010000363.1 GCA_938008005.1 uncultured Marinicella sp.
ACCTAAAAAACTTTATGCATCAACTCCCACCTTTCAATCTTTATACTAAATTAGTTGTAATGATTTCATTTGGTTTGAAAAGCACTGTTACAACCCACCAAATTTGTTGATAAAGTCGATGACAACTCAAGGGATCCTTGATTAAAAAGGCTCAACTGATATATTGAGCCCGTAATTAATTGATGTATTTCAAGACTCTTTTTTCTGTAGTAACTGCAAGATACTAGAAAAATCTTTGTCCCCGGCTCCACCCGCTTGGTGAATTTGATACAACTGTGTGGCCAATGCACCCAGTGGTGTGGCGCTTTTTGATTTAGCTGCCAACTCTTGTGATAGGCCCAAGTCTTTACTCATTAAGTCAACCATAAAACCACCTTGATAATCTTTACTAGAGGGAACATTTGGCATCACACCCGGGTATGGGTTGTAGACTTGCAATGACCAGTTATTACCTGAACTGGCTTTCATAATTTCTGACATCACAGCAGGGTCTAAACCTTGTTGTGCGCCCATATTCAAGGCTTCTGCGGTTCCTACCATGTGAATCGCCAACAACATGTTATTACATATTTTGGCTACTTGGCCTGCACCGGACGCACCCGCATGAAAGATATGTCTACCCATGGCATTAAGTACAACTTTGGCTGCTTCAAAATGAGTTGGTTCACCACCACAAATAAAGGTCAATGTTCCCGCTTCAGCGGCTGCTGTTCCACCTGATACAGGCGCATCAATCATGGCTATACCTTTTTGTTCACAGGCTTTGCCAACAGCGCGCGCATCATCGGCTGCAATGGTAGATGAGTCAATAATCAAAACATTGTCTTTGCCTTCATTGACAATTTGATCGATCAGACCATTACTCCCTGTATACAAAGACTTGACTATCGCACCATTAGGTAACATAGAAATAATCACATCGGCATCTTTAATTGCTGATTTGGCATTATCTGCTGAATTGGCCCCAGCTGCTTTTAATTCAGCAACAGCGGCTGAGTTTAAATCATAAACAGTTACGTTAAAGTCATTTTTAATCAGGTTTTTGGCCATAGGACCACCCATGTTACCTAAACCGATGAATGCGATGTTTTGTGTCATTTGAATACCTATTATGTTAATTGAGGTGGGGTAAAAAACTGCTCAACCATTTCCGGAGATATCTCACTCACAGAAGCTGAACTCCATTGAGGATTACCGTCTTTATCTATCAATAACGCACGTATACCCTCAGCCAAGTCAGGATGCATGGCACATTGGGTTGACATGACTATTTCCATATCAAATACCTCTGATAGACTCATGTGCTTACCACGTTTGATTTGTTCTCTGACCAAGTGTAAAGTCATGGGGCACCCATTTACCAGTGCTTTAGCAGCCATAGAGAGCCACTTATCTTCTGACTCAAAATCTTCAAACTGTTGTACCACATCGACCAAATCCACTGGCGCCATCAATTCATTGATAAGTTCATGATAAACCCACAACCGAGATTCGTGGACCTGTTGCTCCGCTTGGATCGATTGAATAGCAGCCGTCAACCCATTGTGAGTTCCATCAGAGCTTAAAATAGCATCCTGTAACTCAACTAAATCATTGGTATCCACCATAAAATCTGCCAGCTTAGTGAACAAAGCATCAGCTGCATTCATTCTGGCACCCGTCATTCCTAAGAACTCTGCACACCTGCCTGGCATACGATTAAAAAACCATGAAGCACCCACATCTGGATACAAACCAATGGTTACTTCAGGCATTGCAATCATTGAACGTTCTGTGACAATCCGATGCGAACCACCGACAGCCACACCCAAACCACCACCCATCACAATACCATCGGCATAAACAATAACCGGCTTGCTGTAATTATGAATGGTTTGATCTAATTTATATTCCTTGGTAAAAAATTCATGTGCCTTGGCTGGCACTGCTCCCCGGGCAGTTTCCTGCATGGAGTGATACAACATCACCACATCACCACCAGCACAAAATGCTTTTTCACCCGCACCTTCAATCCATATTGCTTTTACTTCATCATCATCAGACCATGAATCTAAGATGGCTTGCATGGCTTCAATCATATCGGTTGATAATGCATTCAAAGCTTTGGGTTTGTCTAAAACAATGACACCCAACACACCAAAATCGGCCACAACCTGTTTAGTTTTGATATGCTCACTTAATTCATGAGCTTGTTCAACCAATGCATTCATTAAATAATCACCTCAGTGGCCCCTTCTTGTAAAATTTTACGGGAAATAATCAATCGCATAATTTCATTGGTGCCTTCTAAAATACGATGAACTCGGGTATCACGAACATGACGCTCTAAAGGATATTCTTTGATATAACCATAGCCACCATGCAGTTGTAAGGCTTCATCACAAATTTGAAAACACACATCGGTTGCAAACCGCTTTGCCATGGCACAATATGCAGAAGCTTGTTGGTCTTTGTTATCTAATTTAGCTGCCGCTAACCTCACCATTTGGCGAGCTGCAATCAATTCAGTCAGCATATCAGCCAACTTAAATTGCAATGCTTGAAATGACGCCAACGTCTTACCAAATTGTTTGCGCTCAAGCATATATGATTGCGCCTGATTCAAAGCCGCCTGAGCAGTTCCCAATGAACATGATGCAATGTTAATCCGTCCACCATCCAAGCCTTTCATTGCGAATTTAAACCCTTCGCCTTCTTGACCAATTAAGTATTCGACTGGAATGCTCACATCTTCAAAAGTAATTAAACGGGTCGGTTGTGAGTTCCAGCCCATTTTATCTTCTTTTTTACCATATGAAATACCAGCAAGATCGGCAGGAACCATAAAACAAGAGACACCACGAGGGCCTTCTTCGCCAGTTCGTGCCATTACAATCAATACTTCAGTTGAACCGGCGCCAGAAATGAATGTTTTGCTGCCATTGAGCACATAATTTTTAGCATCAGCTGTTTTCTTAGCTGTGGTTTTTAAATTACCTGCATCTGAGCCATGCCCGGGTTCGGTCAAACAATATGACGCCAATAATTCACCAGAAGTCAGCTTAGTACCCCACTCATTGGCCAATGTTTCAGAACCAAATGAAGTCAACATCCAAGCACACATGTTATGAATGGTTAAGTAAGCTGTGGTAGAAGTACAGTGCTTAGACATCTCCTCGAATATCAATGAAGCATCCAATCGACTTAAGCCCAACCCACCAAATTTTTCAGGTGAATAAATACCTAAAAACCCCAACTCACCTGTATTCCTGATTACATCAACAGGGAAAATACTTTCCTCATCCCATTTAGCCGCTAGCGGAGCCATTTCGCTGGCTGCAAACTCTTTGGCTGCTTCAACAAAAGCTTGTTGATCTTCGTTTAAATCAAAATTCATTACAAATCCTACTCAATATTTATGGGTTTATAAGTTAATGGTGGCGTTAGGTGCCGCATCATCAGGAATATCAGACTCAAACCAACGTGCAGTCACAGTTTTGGTTTCTGTATAGAAGCGAACAGCTTGTTTACCATAAGCATGTTGATCACCATAGAAAGATTTTCTCCAGCCTGTGAACGAAAAGAAAGGCAGGGGCACCGGAATTGGAATGTTAATCCCAACTTGCCCAACTTTAATATCGTGTTGAAATTTGCGTGCTGCAGCACCTGATGATGTAAATAAAGAAGTGCCATTACCATATGGGTTATTGTTAATCAATTCAATCGCTTCTTCCAAAGTATCAGCAGTCATAACACACAACACCGGTCCAAATATTTCTTCGTTGTAAATACGCATATCTGTCGTTACATTACTGAACAAACTAGGGCCTAACCAATTGCCATTGGGGTAGCCTTCAACTTCAAGATTTCGGCCATCCAACATCAGATTCGCTCCTTCATCAACACCAGACTGGATCAAGCCTTCCACCTTGGCTTTGGCTTGTGGTGAAATCAATGGGCCATAAAAAGATTCTGGGTTTTTCCAGTAACCCGGTTTCATTTCAGACATTTTACCTTTGATGTCATCCAACCATTCTTGAGCCTCACCAACCAACACAGCAACAGAAATGGCCATACATCGTTGACCAGCAGCTCCACAAGATGAGCCGGCAATGTTATTAATAACTTGATTCTTATTGGCATCAGGCATCACCACCATGTGATTTTTAGCACCTGCAAATGCTTGTACACGCTTCAGGTTATCTGTACCTGTTTTATAGATGTGTTCACCAACAGGTACTGAGCCTACAAATGAGATTGCCTGAATGTCGTCATGATTTAAAATTTGATCAACTTGATCTTTACCACCGTGAACAACTTGCAATACATCTTTAGGGAATCCTGCTTCATAAAATAGTTCCGCCAAGCGCATGGGTGTATTGGGATCTTGTTCTGATGGTTTTAAAACAAATGTATTGCCACAAACAACGGCCATAGGGAACATCCACAATGGAATCATCGCTGGGAAGTTAAATGGTGTGATACCAGCACAGACACCTAATGGCTGAATCAATGAATACGTATCGACCTTAGATGCCACATTTTCAACTGTTTCACCCATCATCATTGATGGAATATTCGCTGCATGTTCTGCCACTTCAATACCACGCCACACATCGCCCTTGGCATCTTCAAAGTTTTTACCTGTTTCTTCAGCCAATATTTCTGCCAGCTCATCGTGATGTTCTTTCAATAAATGCTGATAGTTCAACATCATGCGAGCTCGCTTGGTAACAGGCACATCTTTCCATGTTTCAAATGCATTTTTAGCAGATGAAATGGCTTTTTCCATTTCGGCTGTTGTAGCCATGGGAACCTGACAAATCGCTTCTTGCGTTGCCGGATCAGTCACATCCATCCAATCAGCAGATTCACTGATCACTGATTGACCATCAATAAACATAGAGACTTTACGTGTCATAGATATACCTTTAATGTATTTGTAGGTGGGCTACGCCCAAAACCTGTGAACAAATCAGCAAAAAAAATCTCAAGCAGAATAACAACTTGAAGTAGCTTGCTGCAATATTAGTTTTTAGAATTTTTTGAGCTCTTTCAGGATGTCCCCCTGAGAAGTCAAACACCATTGGTGTGACTCAATGTGAGCGCGCATATTGTATCACCAAAATCATGAAAAAACATGGGTAGGTCACGATAAGCTGGAACAGTCAATTTATACAAAAAAACAAAATACCCGTTCCACTTCACACAATCATAATTTCTACTTTGATAGAATAATACCCATCTTAAATCAAACTAAATCATGCGCCTAAAAAACATTCAAACATGTATCTTATTTGCCCTGATTTGCGGTTGCGCATCAGACCCTATTGATCCTTTAGACCCAAGCCTGGGTAGCAAGGCAGATTTACAACCTCAATGTCCAATTGGCCAAAGACCTGTGTACAGTACAGAAATAGTGATCAAAACCAACGAAAAAAACAAAAAATCAGGGAATACCAAACAAGTTTATAAATGCGAATTGATTCGCTGAATAAAACCGACTTGCCTTGATTGGATTATCAACTGATACGCCAGCCAATGTAATTTTGTTTATTCACGCCTAAAGACTAACTCATAAAGTCGAACATATTTGGTACCTAAAGATCAATTCACCGAAAGACTCGTTATTATTACTCTGCTTCAATTTTTCTCTTGGTTAGTTTCAATTGTTGTATTATTTCGGGGAATTCGTTTGTCTGAGATAATTCTTCAATGCTTTGGTTTAAATACTCAAGCGCGGATTTATAACTGATCATACGATAATCTACAACTGGTGAACTTTGAGAGTCTTGATATTCATTAAATGCAAATGATTTTTCATTTTTAACAATCACAACCTTAATGTTGTGCTTCTCTTTGCTGCCATGTGAGTTCCACTTATACCAACCGAACCCAATGGTTTTATAACTTAAAGCTTGTGGGCCAAAGTCATCATAATCCAAAACAATCGGCTTTTCCTGAGCAGCGCATGCAGAAAGTATAAAGAAAGCAAGGATGAGCTTTTTAAACATGCTAGTTTTTAGCGCTGCTAGAAATATGAACGAGTTTCCATTGACCTGCAACTTTCGACCAAACCTGAGTACCAGCGCCTGATGCTGAAACAATATCACCGGTTTTTAAAAGGACTGTTGCATGGTATTCATTCACTAAAATCGCAGTTGTCCGATTAACAACAGTAACTTTAACATCTTCGAACTCAAGGGTTTCATATCGCTCAATAAATTGAGTTTGTTCTCTGAAAGTTTTTTCGAAATCAATCAACGAATGAAAAACACTGCCATCGGCATTCAATGAAGTAAATTTTCCTTGATCAAAAAATTGAAAGTATCTATCAATATTTAGTGATTTAACAGCTTCAGTCAAACCCATAAATACCGAGCGAATTTCTGATTTAATTTCAGCATCTAAGTTTGGCGATAATTTAGTTTTATGATGACTACAAGCAGTCAACATAGACAACAGCGTCGTAAGAATGAGTAACTTGTGATCTATTTTTGGAATTGATGCCATTATCTTGATAATCATATAAGCATTGAATCGCTTTTAAAAAAACTGAGGTTAAGTAACATCCTAAATTCTTTAGGAAGCTTATTGTTAAAGCTTAATTTTTTCATTGCGGTTTAACACCCAACAACGCGTGTTGTTGGTAAAACCAACATGAGCATAATAATCATTTGCTGCAGGTGCTGCTAATAGAATAAGTGTACACTTTGGACCCAATTGATTTTGAGTTTCTATCTGTAAGCGTTTGCCAATTCCATATTTTTGATAATCTGAATCAACGGCTAAATCTGACAGATAACAACAATAATGAAAGTCAGTTACGCATCTAGATATACCGACTAACTGTTCTCCAACCCATGCTGAGATAATCAGATTACTGTTAGTAATCATGCCTTCCATACACTCTGCATCTTCCACCGGACGCCGCTCGCCCAATGTTGAACGGTTTAATAAATCTGTGAACTGTTCAATAGAGATCTCTTGATCTACTTTATATGCTACTTCCATCCTAATTCCTTAAAGACATTTATAATTGTATATTACTCAATTCAAGCTAGTAAACAAAGTTTGATACGAAGTAAATCAACAATATATTTAAAAATCAACACCCGGCTTAATTATAGATTTTGACAGCATCTTATGATATTTTTGGTAACCTTCTTGATTGTAATTTTGAGAACATCGATTCATAAACCCATGCAGATATGGTGTATTGTTTATAGTGACTGTTTTTTTCTCTGAAAGCATCAAACCCATTTCATTCACTGAAAACGACTGCTCTATTCTGGGTAGAAACACCTCTATGTTAAAGCATGGATTAATTGTAGAAAAGTGTCGAATCTGTGACCCATAAAAACAAAAAGCACTCGAAACATTATCCGCAGCAAGGGTTTCAGATAGCCTCCATATTGCTGACGCACCGATACTGAATCCAACCAAAGTTTTAACTTGTCTGGTAGATAAACATTTCTCAATCAATATTTCGGTATATTTATCTAAACCAACTTGGCTCATAAAACACTGATAAGCTTCAGACTCTTGCTTGAATGCCATGAAAAACTGTTCATATGGGTCGACTATTTCAACAGCCACCGGTAGTTCGCTACATAGCTTTTCTAAAGCAGGTGTCCTACCAAAAATATCCGCAACTACGATTACGCTCATCAGTTATACAACCACATTAAACTTTATTGATAAGGGTCCACAACCCCTAATGAATCCAACACCTCTATCTCTAACTTCTCCATCACTTCAGCCTCATCATCTTCAATATGATCATAACCCAGCAAATGCAGCAATCCATGAACGCTCATATGAGCCCAATGGTGATCGATAGGCTTACTTTGTTCAAACGCTTCTCGCTCTACCACAGTTGCACAAATGGCCAGATCACCCATGTGGGTTGATGCTACAAAATCAGGAATTTCTGATGGGAATGACAACACATTGGTCGGCTGATCTTTGTTGCGATAAGTGTGATTTAGGTTTTGGCTTTCAGCATCATCAACAATCTTGATACAGACTTCACCAGAAACATTAAGGTTGGTTGCCACCTGATTCAGCCAAGTTTGAAACTGAGCTGCATCAGGTGCTGTTAATTGTTTTTCGTTGATTAATTCAAGCTTAATCATTTAATTTTATTGTAACTGGATCACTTACTTTTTCTGATTATCGTAAGCATCGACTATTTTTTGTACCAAATTATGACGCACAACGTCTTTGGATTTAAACCAACTAAAACTGATGCCCTTGATATTTTGCAGAATATCCATGGCGTGTTTTAAACCAGACTTCTCACCGGGTCGTAAATCAACCTGGGTGATGTCACCAGTGACCACCACCGTAGTATTAAAACCTGTTCGGGTCAAAAACATCTTCATTTGTTCTACTGTGGTATTTTGAGCTTCATCCAAAATCACATAAGCATCGTTCAAAGTTCGACCTCGCATAAAAGCCAAAGGAGCGATTTCTATCTCGTGTTTTTCGAGCATTTTTTCAACTTTATTGTTACCTAACATGTCATACAAAGCATCATATAAAGGGCGCAGATAAGGATCCACTTTATCACTCAAGTCTCCAGGTAAAAAACCCAGTCGTTCACCAGCCTCTACTGCTGGACGAACCAAAACCAAACGGCGCACTCGATCAGTCAAAAAAGCTTCAACTGCACAAGCAACAGCCAAATAAGTTTTACCGGTACCAGCAGGGCCTATGCCGAAATTAATGTCATGGGTGACGATGTTATGAAGGTACTCTTTTTGATTGTCTGAACGTCCAGTAATGACACCCGCTTTGGTCTTGATCGCCACTTCTTGAGGCTCATAGTCAGGTTTAGATGCATTACCTGCCAAAATCACATGCACAATCTCTGGGTTCAAGGCTTCTTTACGCGCCTCTTTAACCAACAAATTCAACATTTTTGCAGCGTGGTTAACGTGGGCTTTTTCACCTTGTATTTGGAACTGGTTACCCCGAGCATGAATTTCAGTGCTGGTATGTTCTGCCAGTTGCTTTAGATGTGCATCATGGTGACCATATAGATTCGCTAAACTTCCATTGTTCAAGTCCGAAAACTCTGTATTTCGAACTGTTGCTTTGTTTTTTTCTGTCATATTACCGTTATTCACCTCTCAGATTATGCTTCACTCTTCATTAATCAAGACCCGGCCTCGCAAGGAATTTCTCAAGGCTTCTGTAATAACTACATCAACCATTTCACCAATCATTCTTTTGGGCCCTGCGAAATTAACCACTCGATTATTTTCTGTTTTACCAGAAAGTTCTTCATCTGACCACTTTGATGTACCTTCAACCAAAATTTGTTGGGTACTGCCTACCATTTCCTGACTTATTTCTGCAGCCATTTCATTGATGGTTGCTTGTAAGCTTTGAAGCCTGGCTTTTTTCTCATCCAATGAAACCAAATCTGGCATTGATGATGCTGGAGTTCCTGGTCGTGCTGAATAAATAAAACTGAATGACTGATCAAAACCAATATCAGTGATCAATTTCATGGTATCTTCAAAATCTTTAGTAGTTTCACCTGGAAAACCAACGATAAAATCAGATGACAAACTGATGTCTGGTCGCACTTCACGAAGTTTCCTGATCTTTTGTTTGTACTCTAATGCAGTATGACCACGTTTCATCATCGATAAAACTCGATCTGAGCCACTTTGAACCGGCAAATGTAGGTAGTTGGCCAGTTCAGGAACATCTCTGAAAGCCTCAATCAAACCATCGGTAAACTCAACCGGATGTGAGGTCGTAAATCTTATGCGCTCTATGCCTTCTATGGCTGCCACATAATGAATTAACAACGCCAAATCAACCACTTCGCCATCATGGGACAAACCCCGATAAGCATTGACGTTTTGACCTAATAAATTAACTTCTTTAACCCCTTGTTCAGCTAATTTCATGATTTCAGCCAACACCCCATCCATAGGCCGTGACATTTCTTCACCTCGGGTGTAAGGTACCACGCAAAACGAGCAATATTTACTGCAACCTTCCATGATCGATACAAAAGCCGAAGGCCCTTCTTTTCTTGGTTCTGGCAAGTTATCAAATTTTTCAATTTCTGGAAAAGAAATGTCTACTTGCGGTTCTTGCTTCTTATTCCGTTCATTCAACAATTCAGGCAAACGGTGAATGGTTTGAGGTCCAAAAACCAAGTCTACATAAGGTGCACGCTTAATGATGGCCTCACCTTCTTGGGATGCAACACAACCACCTACACCAATGATCACATCTGGATTTTTTTCTTTGATTTTGCGCCAACGGCCCAACTGTGAAAACACTTTTTCTTGGGCCTTTTCACGAATTGAACAGGTGTTAATTAAAATCACATCGGCATCTTCCTCAACATCAGTGATGCTCAAGTCATGTGACTTTAATAAGACGTCTTGCATTTTGTCAGAATCGTATTCATTCATCTGACATCCGTGGGTTCTGATAAAAACTTTACCGCTCATAAGATTATTTATTTATTCTATCGACTAATTGTACAATGATTTGTGCTGTTAAACCCCAAATCACATCATCTTTATATTCAAAAACATAATAATGCCTGTCACCAAAGGGTGTTTTGATTTTGTTTTTCACTCTATTATTCTGATCTTGAAAAAAAGTAAACGGTACACCGAAGGCTCGATCCACTTCATTTTGATCAATTTTTAGTTGAGTAACATCTTTGATTTCACCCACAAATGGTGTGACAAAAAAACCACTGATCGAAGTCAAACCATCCAAAAAGCCCCAAAGATTAATATTTTCCCTAACCACCCCAATCTCTTCATGGGTTTCGCGCAACGCAGTGTGTTTAATGTTTTTATCATGATCTTCAAAAGCACCACCTGGAAAACTGACTTGACCTGAATGGTGCTTCAAATTACCGTTTCGTTGAGTGAACAACACCCAAGGTTCATCATCTTTCCAATAAAACGGAAACAGTACAGCTGCCGCCCGATCCATCTCACCTGCTGAACCCAACCAAAAAGCCTCATCAATCAAATCTTGATTGAGATATGGTTTAATCAATTGACTGAAGTCACGCATCACAAAAACTAAAAAAGGCAAGTTTTACAACTTGCCTTCTTGAATATCAATAAAGTCTGTAACTTACTTGATTTCAAGCAAATGTACATCAAAAACCAATACTTCATTCGGTCCAATTGGATTTTGTCCTTTAATTCCGAAACCCATCTCAGGTGGGAAAAATACCTGCCATTTATCACCTTTTTTCATCATTGGAATAATTTCTCTCCAACCAGGCATGCCCATTTGCTTCATGTTCATTTCTAAAGGTTGACCGTTTTTATAAGTACTATCAAATTCTTGGTAATTATCAAATACTTCAGTGCCGATCAACTTACCACTGTAGTGAATTGTAACAGTATTATCTACACTCGCATTTTTACCCGCACCTGCTTCAATCACACGATATTGAATACCCGAAGCCAATTCTTTGATACCCGTTTTACCACGGTTTTGTGCCAGAAAGTCATCACTTCTTTTTTGATTTTTATCGGCCAAAGCCATGTACTCTTCACGTTGGAACAACTGAAGTTTTTGTTGGTATTTACCGTACTCTGTAGCCATCAACTCTTTGGATATTGAAGGATCCTTCTTTGTAGCAGCTTCACGTAAACCTTTAACAGCTTGTTCGATATTCAGTTCAAAATCACTGCCTTCTCTTCCAGCCGCTTGTAAGCCCATGCGATAACCGATGGCATATGATGCAGCACTTTGGTCAAACTTAATGTCTGCACTTTTAGGGATTTCCTGTTGGGCTTGTGGCGCTTGCGCTGTGGCAGTCAAAGTAAAAGCCAAACACCCT
>CALLLZ010000364.1 GCA_938008005.1 uncultured Marinicella sp.
CTTGTTCTTTAGCCAGCCCTGCTTGTTCTACCACAGTGTCCACCGCCATTAAAGGTTCCGCTTTGACTTCAGTCTCATACCGAACTGATTGTGGACAGTAATTACAATCTTCAGGACAGGCACCCGTTTTAATACTCAACAACGTGCTTATTTGGACATGATTGGGATTGAAAAATTTTCGGTGAACTTGTTGTGCTTTGAATAACAAATCATTAAAAGGCAAGGCGAATAGTTGTTCAACCTCTTCAATGGTCCAGTCATTGCGGATTGGTGCTGTTTCAGTCATTAAGTCTATCGAGATTTAAAAATAAGGAGTATGCGATGTGTGACTCAAATAGTCAATCCTTGTTCGGGTTTTAATGCCTATAGATTTTTTTCACCGAGAAAAAAGTTGAAGAAACAAGGAGTTGACATCTTGCCTCTCCAACCGGTCAAATCTATCCTTAAAAAATACAAGCACTGAGCAGTCTGTGTCTACCAGCAAATGTATGAACGGAAGGAGTTGGAGGTTTAACGGTAGAATACTGAGATGTCTGGGTTTCTTCTGCTAAAATAACAGCCTTTAACAATCTCAAATCTTATGCCAGTAAACGAAATCAACCATCCATTGGTTAAACATAAAATCGGTTTGTTGCGCCAAAAAGATATTAAGGTCAAAGATTTCAGAGCCATTGTGGCTGAAATTGGAGTCTTACTGACTTATGAAGCCACACGTGATTTAAATAGCAAGGCAATTACTATTGACACTTGGTCTGGACAGACTGAAGTAGAAAAAATCAGTAACCAGCAGATTTCAGTGGTACCGATTTTACGTGCTGGCTTAGGTATGCTGGATGGTGTATTACAAATGTTACCGGGTGCTGGGGTTTCAGTGGTTGGGTTTGCACGCAATGAAGAGACCTTAGAAGCAGAAATTTATTATGAAAAATTAGTCGCAAACGTTAAAGATAAAACAGTCATTGTAATTGATCCTATGTTGGCCACTGGTGGTACCGCAGATGCGACTCTGGATCTACTGAAAGAAGCCGGTTGTGTGAAGATCAAAGGTATTTTTTTAGTGGCTGCTCCTGAGGGCTTGAAACGCATTGAAGCCAAACACCCTGAAGTGGATATTTATGTGGCTGCTGTTGACGACCATTTGAATGATCAAGGTTATATATTACCAGGCTTGGGAGACGCAGGAGACAAGATTTTTGGCACACTTTAAGTTTTTTTATTTGATGATAAACAAAACTTACAAACTAAAGATTAAACTTATCTGCTAGAGCATTCAAAACCAAACATTGAATCGTTGTTATGAGCAGAATGCTGATGCTGTCACAAATTCATGTTTCTCTGTTAAAATGAATCATTTCTAACACCTTCTGGTATGGCCAAATTATTTTTTTACTATTCTGCAATGAATGCAGGTAAAACCACACATCTTTTGCAGTCCAGTCATAATTACCGCGAACGCGGCATGCAAACCTTAATCTTGTCTTCATCCTTAGATGATCGATTTGGCCAAGGTGTAGTCAAGTCAAGGATAGGCATTGAGTCTCCATCTATTATTTTCAATCAGAAAGAGAATATTTTTGACCTGGTAAAAGAACATGATCATGTAAATTGTATTTTGGTTGATGAAGCCCAGTTTTTAAATAAAGCACAAGTTTATCAGCTGACAGAAATAGTCGACAAATTGAACATTCCAGTATTGGCTTACGGTTTACGCACCGACTTTCAAGGTGAGTTATTCGAGGGCAGTCAATACCTACTGGCTTGGGCTGATGAATTACGTGAATTAAAAACCATCTGCCATACTGGAAAAAAGGCCACCATGGTGGTACGTATTGATGATGCAGGCAAAGCCATTAAATCCGGTGCACAAATACAAATTGGTGGCAATGAGCGATATGTTTCAGTTTCAAGAGCTGAATATAAACGCATATTTCATGATGAAGGCAGCATTAAGCCTTCACAAATTTCTTTGCCCTTAGAAGATATTTAAACAGAGTAATTGAATATTATGGACATTATTTTTTGTGGCACACCTGATTTTTCAGTACCACCTTTAGCAGACTTGGTTGCAGCTGGCCACAACATCAAAGCGGTTTTTACCCAGCCAGATCGACGAAAAGGCCGAGGGCAACAAATGCAAAAAACGGCGGTCAAAATTGAAGCCGAAAAACACGGTATTACCGTCCACCAACCCAAAAACTTAAAAACTGAAGAAGTCGTGGATTTGATCAATGACTTAAATGCAGATTTGATGGTGGTTGTGGCTTATGGATTAATCATCCCTCAAAATATTTTAGATCTACCTAAATACGGTTGTTGGAACATACATGCCTCCTTGTTACCACGTTGGCGTGGTGCAGCACCGATTCATCGGGCCATATTAGCCGGCGACGATCAAACAGGGATATCTATCATGCAAATGGAAGCAGGTCTAGATACTGGGCCAACATATGCAATGTACCCAACTGACATAAGACCAAATGATACCGGCCAAACACTTCATGATCGCTTAAGCTTCATGGGTGGAGATGCCATCGTCTCCTGCGTTAATCAACTTAAAGAAGGCACACTAGCAAGCGCGAAAACCCAAAACAACGAACTGGCTATATATGCCAACAAATTACAAAAATCCGAGTCGGTAATTGATTGGTCACAACCTGCCGAACAAATCGAGCGTCAAATCAGAGCATTCAACCCCTGGCCAGGCAGTCAGACAGAAATCAATGGCGAAACAGTCAAAATATGGGCAGCTGAAATTATCAAATCCACTGACAACCAAACTTCTTATGAAGCTGGTAAAATAACGCATGCAGACAAGTCAACCTTAATCATCCAGTGCGGCGTTAATCAACTGAGTATCTCTGAAATTCAAAAGTCTGGCAAAAAACGCCTTTCGATAGCCGCTTTTATGACAGCCAAAACAACTTGGTTCAATTGAAATGAGCACTGACTCCAATAACAATCAATTAACTTCACGGCCTCATACACGCCTGATCGCTACTCAAGTCATGTATCAAGTTGTGGTCAAGCAACATCACCTTAAACAAGCCATGCTAGCCACCATGGCACACAAAAATATTACCCCACAAGATAAAGCTTGGGTGCAGAATATTTGTTATCAAAGCTTAAGACACCACCAAAACCTATCAGCTCGGTGGAAAAGGTTTACCGACAAGCCACTCAAGGACAAGTTAGTAGCCGAATTATTGACCCTAAGCATGGCTCAAAAATATCACTTAGACACACCCGATCATGCCATTGTCAACGAGGCAGTCAATACCGCCAAAAAACTGAAAAAAAACTGGGCGACTGGCTTGATCAACAAAGTCTTGAAACTGGCTTTGAATGATCAATCGTTCACTCCAAATAGTGAAGTTGAAACCCATAACCATCCGCAATGGTGGATAGATTTACTGAAAAAAGATTGGCCAGAACAGTGGCAACAAATACTGAATGCCAACAACCAGAAACCACCTTTATGGGTTAGAATATATGACTCTGCTTTACAAGTAAAAGGTCAACAACATCCGCACCTTAAAAATGCGTGGAATTTAACCGAAACTCAAATTTCATCCAGCATAGAATTGAAACAAGGACAGTTTTCAGTACAAGATAGCGCCGCTCAATACGCTGCCCATATACTTAAACCAAAAACAGGCGAAAAAATATTAGATGCTTGTGCTGCTCCTGGAGGCAAAAGTTGTCATCTATTAGAGTTAGAACCTAATATAAAGTTAGACATTTTAGAAAAAGAACCCCACCGCCTTGAACTGGTGAAAGATAACCTCAGTCGATTGAACCTGAAAGCCAATCGATTGATAGAAGGTGATGCAACACAACCAAAAACATGGTTTCAAGGCCCCAAATATGACAAAATATTGTTAGATGTACCATGCAGTGCGGCTGGTGTGGTAAGACGCAACCCTGACATTAAACTTTTGAGGCAACCCCAACACATCAAGCAATTGACAGATTTACAACAAAATATCTTGCTACAAATGGCTGACTTGGTAAAAACCGGCGGACAGATTTTATATGCCACTTGTTCAGTATTTCGTTCAGAGAACGAACGCCAAATTAAGAAATTTCTACAAAAACACCCTGGCTTCCAAACCATTCAAATGGACATCAAATTGGCTGAAAATTGTTTACATGGCCAACAAATAATCACCGGCAACAACAATATGGATGGTTTTTACTATTGTCTGTTAGAGAAAGTCGCATGAAAATAGTGCTGGTTTCTCTTTTTGTCTTATGTAGTGTTTCATCGCAACTAAAAGCAGTTGAATTGCTGAGCCTGGAACAGAAAGTCGATGCTCAAAATTTATTAGTAACACCCCAATTTGAATTACAAGTTTCTAAAAAAGTCAGCAACGCAATTGATAACGGAATTGTGATTACATTTGTTTATCAGGCCAAACTATTTGAAACCATAGATTGGTGGTTTGATACAGTCATTGAAAGCAAAATTCAGACTTTCGAAGTCCGTTTTTTTTCGCTAGGCAGCCAATATCAGTTACACCACATCAGCAGCAAGAATAAATTCAGCTTCGTCACCTTAGAAGAATTATTGCAGCACATGAGTCAGCAAACCACCTTCAAATTTCAGCTCGATGAACAAGCAAACTATTTAAAAACCCGTATATTTCTAGATAAGCAAGCCTTACCATCAATCATGCAACTACCGAATGTTTTTGACCCCGACTGGAATCTCAATTCTGATTGGCAGCAGGTGACACTGTCAAGAACTCAGGAAACAGCAGAATAATCATGAAGCTTAAATCGTTGTTGTTCAATAAAAACCTGCCTGTTTTACTGCTGGTAATAACCTTGTTAACTGCATTGTACTTAGTGGGAAGAGCTGTTCAAGGTGCAGAACAATTCAACCGCATTTATATTTGGCTATTTGCTGCCTCGGTATTGGCTGTGGTGATTTTAATTTTAATCATCATTCAGCGTATTGTATGGTTAGTCATCAAACGTAAGAACAAAGAACCAGGTATTCAATTAACAACTCGAATGGTTTTGATGTTCACCAGCTTATCCTTACCTCCGGTAATCATACTTTATCTATTTGCTACTATGCTGGTTAATCAGTATGTAGACTCTTGGTTTGATGTGCCCACAGATGAAGCCCTAAACGACGCCCTCAAGTTAGGAAACATATTCCTGGAAACCCAAACATTAACTCACTTAAATACGGGCAAAGACATTGCCGCCGAACTGGCAGAAATTGACCCCTTGAATCAAAGTATCTATTTAGATCGTTTGTTAGATGAATCTAAAGCCACTTCTTTAAGTATATACAGCTCTGATGGACAACTTATTACTTCAGCTTCCTTGGACCCTCTGACATTTGTCTCGCCGAATTTACCACAAAACACCATTAACGAAGTCAGTAACAACCGCAATTATGCCCGCGTAGAACCTTTGGGTAGTGAAAGCTTACAAGTCAGGATCGCACTACCCATCACCAGCAATCTATCCATTAGTCTTGGACAAAGCCGGATACTACAAGGCCTATTTTCAATCACAGAAGAATACAAGAAGCTCGCCATCAACATTGAAACTCAGTCACATGAATACGACAAACAAAATTATCAGCGCCAACAACTGAAGAACACTTTTGTGATTATTTTATCAATCGTATTACTGATCAGTGTATTGCTTGCCATGTTGCGGGCTTTTTCATCAGCACGACGATTGGTAGAACCCATTAAGATGCTTTCAGAAGCCACAGATGCCATAACTAAAGGCAATTTTAGTAAAAAAATCCCTGTCGGTTCCAATGATGAACTGGGGCTGTTAGTAAAATCATTTAATTCCATGTCAACTCAAATTGCCTCATCCAGTGCATTGGCTCATCGTGCTCAAAGCGATGCAGAAAATCAACGGGCTTATTTAGAAAGTGTGATGTCACATTTAACCAGTGGAGTCATCAGTATTGATAATGAATTCAGGATTTTGTTAAGTAATGAAGCCACACAAAAAATCTTGCATTTAGGCGAACGCAGTGTCATCAATCAGAACATTGATTACTTGTCGATGAAAAACCCTACGTTGGCGCCCTTGATTGATTTAATTAAACAAAAAGTTATCGATAAAACAAATTACTGGCAACAAGAGGTATTGATTGCTGAAGATTCTTTGCGCCGTATACTATTGGTACGTGGCAGTCAGATCAGCGAGGCCGAGATGGAAGGTGGCGGTCATGTGATTGTATTTGATGACCAAACCATCATCAACCAAGCACAACGTGATGCAGCGTGGAGCGAGGTGGCCAGACGTTTGGCACATGAAGTGAAAAACCCTCTAACACCGATTCAATTATCGGCTGAACGCATGCATATGCGTTTCAGCGGTAAACTTTCCAAAGAGGAAGATGAAATTCTCGATCGAGCCACACAAACCATTGTTGCACAAGTAGAAAATTTAAAAACCTTGGTTAATGCATTCTCAGATTATGCCAAACCTCCTGAGTTGAAAAAAGAATTGGGCGGTTTAAATAAGTTGGTCAATGAAATGGTTGATTTATATAGCTTGT
>CALLLZ010000365.1 GCA_938008005.1 uncultured Marinicella sp.
GGCTTCCATGATTTGCGCCGCTTCAACAGCCATTTTGTCTTGTTCGATCATAACTGGATTTAAAGTAGCCAATTCGCCTATTGGTTTTTGCTTATACTGATCGGACTGATTGAGAGTGCGACGTAAATCACCATCAGTAAATACACCAGCCACTTCATTGTCATTTTTAGTAACAGCCGTCATCCCTAATCCTTTGATATTCATTTCAACCAAAGCTTCACTGAAGCTTGCAGACTCATCTACTTGTGGTATTTCTAGGCCTGTACGCATCACATCCTGAATACCTAAAAGTAATTTTTTACCTAAAGAACCAGCTGGGTGCGAACGGGCAAAATCTTCTCTGGTAAAACCCCGAAGCTCTAGCAAAGTTACCGCTAAAGCATCACCCATAACCAAAGTTGCTGTGGTACTGGCTGTTGGCGCCAAACCCAAAGGGCAAGCTTCCTCGCTAACAGATACATCTAAATGAACATCTGAATTTTGAGCCAAGGTTGACTTAGGTTTGCCAGTTAATGAAATGAGTTGTGCACCCATACGTTTAATCACAGGCAGAATAGTTAACACCTCTTCTGTCTCGCCTGAGTTAGAAATAGCCAACACCACATCACCTGAAGTAATCATACCCAAATCACCGTGACTTGCTTCTCCAGGATGGACGAAAAATGCCGGCGTACCAGTTGATGCCAAGGTAGCTGATATTTTATTACCAATATGACCTGACTTACCCATGCCAATGACCACAACATGCCCTTGGCATTTCATTATGGTTTGTATGGCAGAAATAAAATCTTCTCCCAAGTTCTTTTGTAAAGAGCTTAAACCTGCTTGCTCAATTTCAAATACGGTCTTGGCTTGTTGTAAAACCTCGCTGCCATTCAAATCTTTCATATACCGCCACTCAAATACCGCCAAACCATATAAGAAACATACATTACCAGTAATACAACCCCAATAATTCGTGAGATAAATCGATCTTTCAACACAAAATACACCGATGCCAAAAACAAAAACACTGTCAACAACAGCATGTAAAAATAATCATACTTGATAAAATGTGCGCTGAAATTATACTCTCTGATTAAACCTGAAATACCAATCACACCTAACAGGTTAAACATGTTCGAACCAACAATATTACCAATAGCCAAATCATGTTCCTTTTTCAATGCACTGGAAATGGTAGCGGCTAACTCTGGCAAAGAAGTTCCCAGAGCAACAATAGTTAAACCAATAACCATGTCAGACACACCAAAATATAATGCGATTTCAGTGGCACCAATGACCATCACTTGTGAAGCAATCGGAAGCATTACTATACCCATGATCAAATAGATCACCGCACGCTTTAAGGTGATGTCTAAGTCAAACTCTGCTTCCAACTCATCACTGAATTCATCATGATCTGTTTTAATACCAATGTACAACAAAAAACCAGTCACAACAAACATACCTACAATCAAGACTACTCCATCAGTAAATGACAAATTCGAATCAATCAGCAAGAACAGTACAAGAAGAGTCACTAATAACAAGATGGGCATTTCTCGCTTAACTGTTTGCGATTTTATGCTCATCGGCACTATCAATAAACCAACTCCCAGCACCAAAGCAACGTTGGTTATGTTCGAGCCTACGGCGTTGCCCAAAGCCAATCCAGAGTTGCCTTTGAATGAAGCAATGGCAGAGACCACCATTTCAGGAGCCGAAGTTCCAAAACCGACTATGATCAAACCAACCAACATGGTAGATACTCCCATGTGTTTGGCTGTAGATGCCGCACCTAACACAAACTTGTCAGCCGCATAAATAAGTAAACCTAGACCAAATGCTAAATACAGCAATGAGTACAACATATAAGTATTTTTTCCTTGAATAAGCAGTTGATTGCAATTAATTAACTGCAACCACTTTATAATCGATCTATTTTACAAGATAATGCGCGTTCAACAAACAAAGAATTACGATTCATGCACCCCAAAGAAGTTAAAAAATTACTATCGACACACATAGACTGCGAACACCTTGAAGTATTTGGCGAAGATCTAAGACATTATGAAGCATTGGTTGTTTCAAAGACCTTCGAAGGTTTGATGAAAATAAAACGACATCGCCTCATTTATCAAGCTTTGGGTGATCATATGATTTCTGATATCCACGCCTTAAGTATCAAAGCCTATACACCAACAGAATATCAACAGCTTTCTAGAGACTAACCCAGTAAACAAAAAACAAAGGAAAACACCATGAACCAAATTACCATCACAGGTGGGCAAACCATCAACGGTACCATTGAAGCTTCAGGCGCTAAAAACGCTGTATTACCTATATTAGCTGCGACTATAGTTGGCCATGGTGAGTCCCACATTAGTCGGGTTCCACATTTACACGATGTAACAACCATGAATGAGCTGCTCGCCCATATGGGCGCTCAGTTAACAGTTGATCACCATGCTGACATCAGTATCTGTACTGATAACTTGAGCAATCAAATCGCTCCATATGAAACAGTCAAAACCATGCGTGCTTCAATTTTAGCATTGGGACCATTAGTAGCTAGATATGGGCGAGCTAAAGTCTCTTTACCTGGTGGCTGTCCTATTGGTGCCAGACCTGTTGACTTGCATATCAAAGGACTGCAAGCGATGGGTGCGAAAATTGATGTTGAGGATGGTTATATTTTGGCTTCATGTGATCGATTAATCGGTAATCGAATTGTAATGGATAAAGTGACAGTCACCGGTACCGAAAACATCTTAATTGCAGCCACCTTAGCCAAAGGTGAAACTTTAATTGAAAATGCCGCCATAGAGCCTGAGGTAGTGGATTTAGCTAAATACTTAAAGGCCATGGGAGCCGATATCAAAGGCGAAGGCACTTCCAGAATTTACATCCAAGGCAAAGATCAATTACAAGGTACCCACCATGCAGTGATGCCCGATCGAATTGAAATTGGTACTTTTTTGGTAGCTGCTGCCATCACTGGTGGCTCTATTACAATCAACAACAGTTGTAATAATGAATTAGATGCAGTTTTTGATAAGTTAACAGAATCAGGTGCAAGCATCAATACCACAGAAAACAGTGTGAGCTTAGATATGCAAGGCAAACGGCCCAATCCTGTTGATATAAGGACTGCTCCTCATCCGGCCTTTCCTACGGATATGCAAGCCCAGTTTTGTGCATTAAACGCAATAGCAGACGGCACAAGTCACATCACTGAAACTTTATTTGAAAATCGATTTATGCAT
>CALLLZ010000366.1 GCA_938008005.1 uncultured Marinicella sp.
CCAGCCCATTGCAGATCGACTGGCGGTATTGGAAGGTATGCCTGTTTATATCATCAATGGCCGTTATGACATGTTAACCCCGCCGGAGAAGGCTTATCAGCTACATCAAGCGTTACCTGAATCACGGTTAACGATCGTAGATCAAGCTGGTCATTCATCAAAAGAAGCCATGATGGTAGATGCCCTGGTTAGCGCAACGGATGAAATTTTAAGCAAAATCAATCATTGCCATTAATTAGCTGTTTTTGGGATTATCAGTTGAGTATTGTATGGTAACAAAATACGCTGTGTAGTTTAAGGTACAATACCCAATGATTCAAACTAGTGACTATGGATATAATAAATATTGAGATAGGCTGCGCTTCTCTGTGACGACCCCAACTTACAAAAAAAATGTTCAAAAGGAGTCCCTAAAAATGAGGTCATTTTTAGCCAATACGATTAGTGCAGCTGGTTGTGTTGTTACCTGTAACAGCCAATCGATACTTGATATTTGGTTGTTGTTATCTACATCCAGGTAGATTGCGGTGATCAGGTCATAGACATTGCTGGTGATGTCGGTATCCAATTGAAATGGTCGCTGTAGAATTGTGGTGCCTGATTGATTGACTTGAAAACTGAGGTCATTG
Organism: uncultured Marinicella sp.; assembly: GCA_938008005.1. GTDB lineage: Bacteria > Pseudomonadota > Gammaproteobacteria > Xanthomonadales > Marinicellaceae > Marinicella. The sequence continues at coordinate 630 of CALLLZ010000366.1, forward strand.
GTTGGATCTGAATAGTCGTTGTTGCCATCATATAAACTGGCGCCCAGCAGAACAGGGCCAAAAGGATGACTGGTTTCAGCGGCATTGAAGATCGTATAGTCGATGGTAAACAGCTGGTTTTCTGAGACAACCTTTTCATTCACAACAATGGACTCTATGCGAACAGGTGTGCTGGCATATTGGTTGCGTTGGTTTGAAGGGTTATTATTGGCGTTGTAGTAATGGTCTAGGATGTGGGCGAATGACTCACCTTCCTGAGCTCGGAATTGAGTGCCCCATTGTGACATCCCTCGACCATGGCCAAAACAACCCAGGCCTGTAGATACAGCATCATTCAAACAAGGCCAACCAGTGGCAGGTGAACCGATTGATCCATCGCCACAAGATAGATCGGTATTGGTACAGCTCAGCCCATCATTAGGGTCATCCCAACTGTTATTTTGTGCTGAGTATTCAGACCTGGCTATGCCTCCATTTTGATCCAGCATGATGCCATTGGTAGCGATAGCGGCACTGGTTGTGGCCGCATAGCCGGTGTATTCAAAAGCTTGGCAACAAGGACCGGCGCAAATATCATAACCGGTGTAGACTTCATTGATCACATGCCAGGCACCATAGGACCGATAAGGAATACTTCCAGCCTTTAAACTGTCGGCATCCCAAGAGGCTATCCACTCATTATCCAGTCCTCGTTGAACATAAGTTTCTAAGGAATAGACTTGACTGGTGGCGCAGTTAGCGCCACAGCAAGTACCACCAGCACCATTAAAACCAACCCTGATACTTGCAGGAGGTTCAAGAAAAATAGCGCCGGAGGGGCGTTCTTTATTATATGAGAGGGAATCAGTGCTGGGCTCCTGATTGACTTTGGTGCTGAGCCATTGATGATCAATTTGACTGTCATGCATACCTATGAGTGGATGTAACATGCTGGTTTCTTTGTGACCTCGGCCAGGTTTTAGATCAATGATCATATTGGTCGGTGAGCTCGTGTTAATGTCAGTGCGGTTTTGTGATTGATAGCCCTTGTGTTCAACTGTAAGTGACATACTTTTTGGTAAAGGTTTCGCAAAACTAAAAAAGCCGTTCTGGTCGGTAAAAACTTGTTGATAAAATTGATCTCCACTGAGAGTCACTGCAACTTCTACTAAAGGCTGAAAGGTAGCCTGATCATAGAGGTTGCCGCTGATTTGGGCTTGTTCATATTTGGTTGATGATGGGTGGTTATGATTTAATCTATCCAACATGATTTGGGTGATAGGGATGTGAGAATTTGCAGTAAGATATGTTTTTAAATCTTGGTATCCTGGTGCAGAGATGTTGATGACTTGTAGGTGTGGGTCAGGCACAAGAGGGAAGAAATTATCCTGTGGTAATGCGTTGTGTTGTTTTATGACATTGACTTCAGCGGGTAATGCTTGACCCAATTTGACCATTTTCCACTGTTTGGGAGTTAGTTCAGCCTCATTGATGGTTTGAATTAAGACTTCAGCATCAATGGCTGCACCAGTTTGACTGTCACGGACAATGAATTCTAAGCTGTAGCAGAGGGTAGAGTGACATAAAATACAAAAGGTGATGAAAAGCTTCATTTTAATTTTATTCAGAGAACTGGGTTAGGAACTGAATTCAATACAGTTAATATACCATAATTTGATTATTGATTTGTAATCGAGCTTTTAAAGCCCTATAGGTTTGAATCATCTTTATTGTTACAGTTCGCTAGTTAAAACTATGCACTTTTAGTGCAAGGCTTTTAGCTGCTACACATTTATCTTTAAGGTTTTGAAGAATATTTGACACACTTTTGGTTTGTTGACTTTAGTCAACAGGTTTTAGAATCATCAGTTTTACAGGTTGGCTGAAGCCAACTATCCATTGAAAATAAAATAGTGTCTACTTTAATACCATGAAAAATTTATCAAATAAAAATACCGGAAATATTGTTTCGAAGTAAGGACTTTAGTCCGCAAAACAACCTATGGACTTTTAGTCCATAGTCGTTGAGTTAAGAATATGGATATATACAAGGTGCATGTAACTGTGGTTCGGCGTTATCCAGCGATAATGATAACACACAGGCTTATGTTCCAGCCAGTTTGAGAATAAAAGGGGCGTAATCGCTGCAATTGGCTCATTTTATTTGGTGCTATAATTGTTTCACCAATCCAAGCAAAATGATTTTAGTTCAGACATCAGGGTGATCAGTGATTAACAACGGTGCTGAATGAACTTCAGTAAGTCTGTGAATCTCGAGGGTTATATGGGTTATTCTGAATTGCGCCTTCATTATTCACCTCAAGAGAAGATGTCGCCATTGGCTTGCCTAAAACCCACTAAGGGGTTTATTTTTAATTTAGACAAAAATAAATAAACATTAAAGGTGTATTTATAAATTATTAATGCACATTTAGTTAACATTTATTTAACTGTAACTTAATACCTGAGAAGCTATGCTTTATTCAGGAAATTCTTTCAGGATGATTATTTTTAATAACGAATTTAATAGAGGGTAAAATGAAAAAAATATTAATAATGAGTTTTTTGATATTCAGTTATGGCTCAGCAATGTCAAATGACTTGACTCAAAACAGCGAGATTAATTCAGCTGCTTTTGAAGTTTTTATGAGTAAAAAGGGACCAAGCAATAATTTGTTGAGTGGGATCTTATCAACCAAAAGCGTAGACTTTGGATATTGTGAAATGGCCTGTTGGGCATCACACAATGTATGCATAGCCGAAGGTATCAGGCCCGCCTCTGTATGTTTCGATAGATACCTTGCATGTGTAAATCTTCACATATGTCGATAAGTCTTTATTTGGTATAATTAAATCAACACTTGGTATAGGTGTTGGATACTCAATATTGTAAGAGATCTAAGGTGTTGCCAGACAAAAGGCAATACCTTTTATATATTCAAAGTGTACTAAATATTAGATCTTATAAGTTTTTCTTTAAATAAAAATCAAATATGGCTGTCCTCAAATTACATCTTCTTGGTTGACCCCAAAGGACATCGCTCCGCTGGTGTATTCACTACCAAAAGTGGCTCGGGCTGTGGCTACTTGTAATATGGCTGACTTAAAGAATGAAGGTTTTAAGTCTGATAATGGGTGAATAAATACTGACCAAACCACCTCATCAAAAATGGCATAGCGAGCATCCAGGGCTGTGTGGTAATTCGCTTCCATTGCTTTTCTTAACATGCCTTCTTGTAAATTCTTGGTGGCAATAATGGGTGTCATCATACGCATTCGGTCGGCAGTCATGTCGTAGACTAATATCATTTCTACACCTTTGTATGAGAATTGAATGGTGTTATTTTCGACTTTAACTTCATTTGCCAATGCGGTGATAATGTCTTGTAAAATCTTTGGTGTCATTTCACCTTCTGCTTTGGTGATTGTGCTAAAACCAATCATTAAAAAGCCAATTAATAATGCCGTTTTCATATAAATTATCCTTGATTATAGTTGTTGATATATTTTAAAACTGAATCAATCAACATGGCTGATTGATTTTTCCCTATAAACAATAGACATGATGATAAGAAAAAAATGACATTTAAATCAGTTGTTACACCCAAGTCATTCTATTTGTTATTGAAATACTGATCAATTTCAGTTCTTTATACATTGTAAACGGGGTGAAAAATAGTGGAACTTTTCGCTTCAAATAATTTCAACAGTTGGCTTTGATAACAGATTAAAACACGAAAAAATAACATGTAATTAACAGCTGTTTCATCTTTATGACAATAGTTGTTGGTTATCAATTAAATCTTAATGAAACCGTAATGGTTGCTGATTTTTATTCAGATATAATTCATATTTTCATTCCTATAATCCTGCCATGTTGTTAATAACTGGTGACGAATTGCTACAAATGAAAACATGGTTTTTCGGTTGTGTTTTAAGTATAAATTTAGGAGGATTACTCAATGAAAAAAATGATATTAACAGGCTTACTGGCTACCAATATGTATGTACAAGCCAATGAAGAAATTAACTACAGTTACCTTGAAATTGGTTATGGATATCTAGACCTTCAAAATAACAACGCCATCAAAGGTTTGTATCTAGATGGGGCTTTTAATTTATCAGATCATTTTTATATAAGCGGTTATGTGGAAGACCGTGATTTGCGTAATATTGATTTCAACCGTTATCACCTGTCTTTGGGTTTCCATACCAATGGATCAAGCAAAACGGACTTCTACACCGATTTCAGAGTTGGCAAAATTGAATATGATAACTTAGACGGCAAAACTGCGGGGCTCTATGCAGGTACTAGGACAGCTTTTAATGATCGATTTGAATTGATTTCTAAAGTTGGTTTTACCCATGTTGACAACATTAGATATGCTGATGGCAAAAGTGCAAATATCTACGAAGCAGAAGTCAAAGGCTTATTTAAATTTTCTAATAACCAAGCAATGTCAGCAAGTCTTGAAAATTTTGATGGTGATGACTTCGGCGCAAAAATTGGTTATCGTTATTCATTTTGAGTTGAAAATTGAAGGGCCCAGCGACTACCGCTGATTAATTAATCAGTAACGCCTGAATTGCCCGACCAGAATACCTTGGATGGTCAGTTGATCGGGGTGGTAATCAATGGGTTCTAATTGGCTGTTTTCTGGAATCAGTCGAGTGGTGGTCTCATCGATGTATTGAATGCGTTTCAGGGTGGTTTCCCAACCATTGATCATCACTGCGACAACTTCGTTGTTTCGGGCTTGTTGCGTGGATTTGATGACCACCCAATCTTGGTCCATGATACCGATGTCTTGCATTGATTGACCTTCAACTTTAAGTACGAAATGATCATTACCAGCTAACATGGCATTGATGTCTATGCTTTCTTCGTCAACGATTGCTTCTATGGGAGACCCCGCAGCTATGCGGCCCATAAATGGCAGTCCGGGTTCAGGGGATGATGTGATTGTAAATGAAGGATGTAATAACGAGATTCCTCTGTTAGCACGACTGCGTTGGATGTGCCCTTTGTCTTCCAGCGCTTTGAGCAGCCTGGAAATATGAGCCACAGCTTTGATGTCGAGCGCTTCACCAATATCCACCAACCTAGGGGCTTGTTGGTGTTTTTGGAAATATGTTTCTATGTAGTTTAAGGTGTCTTGTTCACGTTGAGTCAGCATGCTATGATTATAGGGAAAAAGCAGGGAAAATACAAATTGGTTGATATAATCTTTCCGGTATAAGGGTTAACAGCCTAAATACAGTGAATGTGGTTATCTATGGCTTAATTATCTAAAGATCTGTTTTCAAAAGATACGCTAATTGTGTGACTCTCTCCTCAAAAGTGCCTTGAGTTTTCCAAGCCATTTGAATTAAATCAAATACAGCCTGATTGCGTTTTGAAATTCCAGTATGTGTTACATAAGTGGTGTAATTTTTTATGCCAAAAACTTCTTTTGTGATTTTACCAGAGATATAGAACAACACATTGTGCCACAAACGAGGATTTTTAACACCAACGTTCAGTAATGCCTCATTTATTGTGGTATAAAGTTTTTCGCCAAAAGGATTTGTATGTAAGGTCTCGTGGAACAAAATTTCGAAAGCATAATCACCTGATACTTCAGGGTCAGTTGCACTTAACGTGATTAAGTTTGGGTTATTGGCAGTATAAGCACCAGCCCAGTTGGCATAAATTGAAATGTCGACTCGGGTGGGTTCTTTCCCCCATGAACTTCCAATGGCATTTGCCAGTCGTGTTGCCATAGTGGCTTCGTATTTTTCTAAAAGTGGTTGAAGCTTTAAATAAAGTGATTGATTTGTTTGTTTGTGTTGTGGCCAGTACTCATCTAGATAAATAGGCATGATATTTTTGAGTGACTGCATGAGTTTTATATCTTGTAAACTGCTATGCCCATCAAACGACAAAGAACGTCCAATTTTTTGAAGCGCTTCGTCAAAAAGAAGGTCTTTTTCGATGTATGGTTTATATGCTGCAAAAACCGGTTGTAAGGCATTTCGAAATTCATCGCTCATAACGTGACGGTCTTTATCAAGAATTCGAACACGGCCTCGTAAGCGCAGTTGCTTCTCATTTTCACGAGTTAAGTGATATACGAAATGATGCAATGAGACCCAAGGGCTTATTTGAAATTCAAAATTCTGACCAGGACTTAACATTAATATTGGTTCTATAGAATTAGAAATGACTATTGGTTTAGTGGTGCATGAGGCGAGGCATGCAGCTAGCAATAAATGGCATATAAAATTTCTCATTCAATAATACCTTATTGAATGCAATTGTTTTTTCTTGCGACTCATTCTTGTTGAGTGGCCAGCCCATTTAACAGTTTATCGATGTCAGCTTTATATTTATCCACTAAACCAGAGCCTGTATAAGCCAGAAATTGTACAGAGCCTGATTCATCAGAATAATAATGGCCAAAGTAACTGAATTTGATACCTTGAATGGTACCTTCCATTTCCATGTATATCACTTTTAAACCGTTCACTATCCGATATTCTCGATGGATAACTTGCATATCTTTAGAAGCACTTTGGGCGTTTTCAAATGCTATGTCAGCCAAAGTTTCAATTGCGATCTCCAATTGTTCTGATATGACCATGCCATATAAATCACCGCCTTTTAAGCTTAGATTATATTCAGCAGCATCATTTGGGCTGCCTTTTTTAAATGACCATTTTTTGGGATTAATCCAAAAACTGGCTTGGGTGACATTACTTTTGAAATTAAAATCAGAATCATTCGGCAAAGTAAATGTATTAGGATTCATAGCCAATGGAACCACCTCAACTGATGCTTTGTTCTCATAAGCCCATGTGCCATCATCATTGAGCACCACCACATCGCCATCTTCGGTAACTGCTTTCTGGTTGGCCAAAACATTACAGGTCAAAAATATGCTGATCAACAGGGTGAAAAATTTCATGATTTACCTCTCTTTAATTTATTTATCCGGTGACAATCTTACAATCAATCCCAACACCTTAACATTGAATTTTGCTTACTCACCTAAAGAAGACTACAATTGAACCTTTTAGTTCATCCCCTGCCTGATAGCCCATGTATTTAGAGTTTTTTGACTTACAACAAACACCGTTCTCGATCACACCTGATCCAGAGTTTGTTTATTTGAGCCAAAAACATGAAGAATCACTGGCTCATTTGATTTATGGCGTAACTCGCGGAGGCGGTGCTGGTTTTGTCCAGCTCACTGGTGAAGTAGGTACTGGAAAAACCACCATCAGTCGTTTGTTTTTACAGAAGTTACCTGAAGATACTCAAGCCGCTTTGATTTTGAATCCCAATGTTACGCCGATTGAGTTGTTGGAAAACATATTTAAAGAGTTCAAGTTATCTACCCGTGGCATAAAAGATAAACTTAATGCGATGGTAGAGAAGCTCAATGAGCACTTGTTGGCGTGGTGGTCTGAAGGAAAAAATACTTTGGTGATAATCGATGAGGCACAAAATATCCCCCGTGATACTTTGGAACAACTGCGATTGTTAACCAACTTAGAAACCGATCAACAAAAGTTGCTACAAATTATCTTGATTGGCCAACCCGAATTGAAACAATTGATGCAGCGTAAAGATTTGCGTCAACTGGCACAAAGAATCACTTCAAGATTTCATCTTCAGCCATTGTCAAAAGTTGAAACACGCCAATACATTCAACATCGAATTGCGGTCAGTGGTGGTAATAAGGAACTCATTTCTGCGCCGGCAATTAACCTAATTCATCAACAAACCAATGGTATACCGCGGTTGATTAATGTTTTGTGTGACCGGGCGCTTTTGGTGGCTTTTGCTGCCGAGTCAAAGGGTGTTAAGCTCAAACATGCCAAGCAAGCGATCACAGAAGTATACCCAGATCGAGAAAACCAACATTTCCAACGTTGGGCATTGGGTCTGCTGCCTTTGTTGTTGGTTCTACTTTGGTGGTTTTGGTCAAGAGAAATTGTCACTGAGAATGATAGTAATTTGAATCAAGTCAATATTCAAACGACCCAGAGTGAGCAACAAGTGATTCAAAAGCAAACACTGAATTTACCCAATGCAGCCGTGAGTTGGCAACAGTATTTGGCTTTATGGGGCGAACCCAGCAGTGTGGTTTGGAACCAAAGTGAATGTCCAAATGTCAACTTAATTGGGATGGCATGCTTACGTAAACAAGGTAATATCAATCAAATTAAACAACAAAACGTACCGGTTTTGTTGTTATTAGAAAATGGTGAACTGGCGTTGTTAAAAAGAATGACTGATGATTATTTGGTTTTGTTCACCACCGATGGTGACAAATCTTATCAACCTGATACCATTGATCAGCGTTGGTTTGGTCATTATTTCATCTTGTGGCCGATGGCTGTAGAGTTGATTGATGATACAATTAACAGCGCAATCAGAAGTTGGGCTTTGAACATGGCACAAGTTATTGATAATAATCCCAACATTCGAACAACAGAGTTAACAGATTGGATCATTGCATTCCAGAAAACCAATGGATTATTAGCCGATGGAATCATTGGAAAAGAAACACAAATGGCGTTGTCATTAAACGCTTATCAAGGACCTAAATTAGTTGAACAACCAAATAAATAAAAAATATGTCTTCAATCATTGACGCACTAAAAAAATCTGACAAAAATCGCACCAATGAATCTGGTGCTAACATCGATCAAATTAAATTTGGCAATGAACCACCACCCAAAAGTCGTCGGGGTTTTTGGTTATTAGTTATATTGTTATTATTGGTGGCGGGTGGGGTATTCGCTTGGAGCCAGGGGTGGCATCACATTGCCATTGCTGAAACAAAAAATTTCTTAGGGCTTGACCCAACCAAGAGTGTGTTTGCATCCAAAACGGAAACAAAACCTGATGCGGTCACTCAAATCAGTAAGCAAAAAAATACCGAAGAGAAATCAAAACGCAACAACAAATTGACACCACCTAAACCCAATGAAGTTAAAGCCAAGTCGATAGCCGCAGAGCAAGAAAAAATTGCAATCGAAAACAAAAGAAGGCAACAAGTGGAAGCCAACGCCTTGAGAGGGTCTGAAAAAGCAACAGGAAGTGATGATACAAAAACAAATGCGTTAAAAATTGATGAAATCGAACCAGTGAAGTCAAATAAACCCACTGCACAGGTTGATGTCAATGATGCAATCCGAGAAAGTGAGCTAAAAGCCAAACAAAATCGTCAAGATCTTGAACCTACAATGAAACAGGACTATCTGTTGGTACACCAAATTGATTTTGAATTGCGTAAAAATATTCCGCCGCTAAAACTGAATGTTCACATCTACGACCCTGAACCTGAAAATCGCATGGTCATTTTAAACGGTGTTAAATATGTTACTGGAGACAGCATTGAAGAATTGGTTTCTGTTGAAGAAATAAATCAATCAGGCGTGGTACTGAAATTTGAGAACACCCAATTTCTCATTCCAAAGTAACCACCTTTTAAGTGATTAATTTTTCTGACAGAACGCCACGCTATTTTCCCTATGTTTCGGTGTTGGTATCCTTGTTGTTGTTTTTGTTTTTGGTTCTCACTGAACTCAGTAACTATCGATTTCAAATTATGGAGTTATATGCCATAAAGACCAAGGATTACTGGTCGCTTACACAGCAGCAACCCACTGAAATTTTCCGATTATTAACCACACTTTTTTTACATGGTAACATGGTTCACTGGGTGATTAATTATTCTATTTTTGCGCTCTTAGCGTTTGCAATTGAAAGGGTTATCAGTGGTCAAAAATTTTTACTGGTTTTTTTGCTTTCTGGCGTAATAGGTAACTTGGTTGCCAGTTTTTTTCTACAAGAACAAGACAATATCTTGATTGGTGCCAGCGGTGCAGTATCTGGTTTAATTGGTTATTGGTTGGTATTGTTCCCGCGTAAGAAAATCAATTTTATTCTTCCGATTGGGCTTTATATGCAAAAAACGTCCATGCCAATAGCTGTGATCATCGTGTTGTGGTTGTTGGTGCAAATTATTCTACAATTCCAACCTCATCCTTCCTATGACATTGCATGGATCAGCCACATAATGGGTTTTACCACTGGTTTCATTTTGGCTTGGTTCGTTAAATAGTTAAGGCCTTTAATTGTTTTCAATTCAAGGGTTTTACAGATAGTTTAAGATCTCTCTGAGTTTTGCAGCATAAATGCATTTAAAATCGTGTAAAATCAAACGATTATATAAACTACTCAGGTTTCCAAGTTGCCATCACAAGCAGGATCTATAACATGAACCAATCACACATTTTAATCGTTGATGAC
>CALLLZ010000367.1 GCA_938008005.1 uncultured Marinicella sp.
TTAGCCGGCGATCCTTATTCGGTTTTAAATAAAATTGCACAAGTGGAATTTGTCTGGCGGGATCTATATGGTAACGAGACTGTTACGCCGATCTCTGATCCTGTGCTCTATCCAGAGGCTCCGAAGAATGCTCCCCCGGCTCTTTTGGGTTACACCGATGCACTTATTCCATTGTCAGGGTGGCCTAGTGTCGTACCGCAGTATTTGTTTAAAGAGATCAAGGATGTTCCAAACCTGGTTCTGGTGCTTCATTTCGATACCACACTGTATACGGCAGATCCAAATGACCCATCGAAACCATGGCAGGAACAAGCGCAAAAAGACCTGGAAACTTATAAGGCGATCTACTATCAAATATGCCAGCCTTCCCTTGTAGGTCAAGCAGAGTTTGAAGTGAACTTTTTGCTACAGACTTCACTGTTGGCAAATGACCCTGATTATCTGGGAAGTGACGATGTCAGCATGTTGAAGCAAGCCGTTACTGACATTTATTTATATTTACAAGCCCGCGCGGCAGGCAAAGAATATACCCCCGCTGCTGGTGACAGTTGTACTGAAATAATTGAAACTGTTGGTGGTGTTGAAGCAGATTGGAGTTATTGGTGTATTACCGAAGCGATAGCGTCGGCTGATCTAAATAACAACGAACTGTTTGAATTGAACGTCGGTTTTGAAATTATCCGTAATCATGCATATGCTGCACCTGCTTTTGCAGATGATACAGCTGTTTACCGGGCTAGAACCTCATTGAACCCTTATGTAGCCAAGCAAGCAAGCAGTGATGCAGCAGCTGATGATATACCTACTTATGCGCTCAATGCCTTTGCTGCTGACTTTGAAAGTACTTTTACCGTCAAAGATGAGTACTTATTGAAGCTCGCCTCTGGTTATGATCGATACACTTCTGGAGCTGCCGCTTCAGGTTCTGAAAAACCGTTATGGGTGGCCCGAATGGGTCTTAACAACACCCAAGGAATTTATTTCGGTAAGAATGGTGATCCGGTATTTTTTGCTCCCACACCCTTGGCGACATCTTTGCAATCAGAAACCGTTGATATCCACCCGTGGGACCCGACTTCGGGATCAATTGATCCGAATCAATCCAACAGCAGTTCCTTCCAGAACATTGATATGGATGTCTGGATGAACTCATTTTTCAGCACCATCGACAATCTTCTGTCTGCGGATTTAATTTCACAAGCGTTTTTGGTGGATTACCTGACCAGCAGCAATTTGCTGCCAGAAATCTTACAGGCAAAAGAACAACTTGCCGAGGCTTATGCCACTTCTCGTACTGCGCCGGTATTGGCAGATCAAAATAGTGCGAACACCTCAGCCGCAGCAGAACGGTTGCGCCAGCAAATGTTGATTAATTTATCAGATGCTTATAATGTGACAACCATCGTCTCTTATCCGATGGAAGTGACGGCAACATTTAGCGGGGCAGATTCATCGGTTTCTCCTCGTATGTATGGCGCACCATTGATTTCATCTGAATCTGGTGAGAGTGATTCTGATTCTGGAAATAATTATTCTTTTTCTACCGCCAAAGTGAATCTGGACTCAACACCAGACAAGAGTGAATTGACCTTTCTGTTTTATGCAAAAAATCCAGGAGACAGTGCTGTAGCAACTTTGGACATTGACTACGTTGCATCAAATTTGGAGCACGATATAGGATCGGTCCCCGGTATCAGTGATTATGAGGCCAGTTCTTGGTTGTCGTTTTTGTTGCCACCAGATATCAGCAACAGCGATGTCGACTCTCCACTTTTTAAAAAATTGGGTACAACATCTATTCCAGTGCCACTGCGGGCATTTCCAGCTGCGCCTTCAATGACCAGTCAGAACCAGCAACAAGATCTGGTTGCCGATTCTCCACTGTCTCAAGTATTGCAGTGGGACTACTGTTACAGTTATGTTCGCTCTACTGCTATGCAGGATACAGTTCACACCATCATTCAAGTTAATATAGACGACAACAATTACAAGATGTTGGCAGTTGATGATTCGAAAAAATTATTCGAAGTATTGGCTCAATTCACCACCATACAAGACCAACTTAATAATGGCATGAATCAGTTCCTGAAAAATGTGACTTTACAAAGCTCGGCCAGTGACGAGAATGTGATTCAAGCAAAAGGCGCATTGGAAACAATTTATGGCTTAATGACTTCAGCAGTAGAAGCTTTTCCAAAATGGGTGCCATCTGGCGGAACTGATATCAATGAGGCCGGTAATTACTACATCATTCGACAAGGTGCTGATCCAAAATACAGTGATCGTTTTTTGGTATCTGTTAACCCCGACGAATTACATATTAAGTATCCTGAGCTTCCTTTGCCAGTCATGCATATGAACAATTTTAAAACAGTTGAAGCAGATGAGAAAAATGCTTACTGGTTTACTCAAACAATAGAAGGTAAGACTGTCTACTTATCACCGGAGCAAGGGGAGCTTATGACAGATCGCCAATTATCAGTTAACAATCTGAATATTTTCGAGTATCAGAATGCATGGTCTGCCTCATATGTGAAAAGGAATGAATTTTTTGGCACACAAATGGCGGATAATAAATTCATATATACATCACAGTTGGCCAAGTTTGCTAACTTGTTGATTCCTCTCATAGATTATCCAAAAGGCATTGAAATTTATAACCCAGAGCAGGAAACAGCCCCACCGCCAGTTAAAGTAAGCTTGTATGATACTTTGGTTAGGTTTTTTAATGATCTTTACCTTTTAGCCGGAGATAAAGACCAAGTTGTTACTATTGAAGGCACTTATACTTATCAACTGATTCAAGGGGGTACCAGCACCAAGAAGTTAGCAGTAACACAGCCGATGCTATTGAGAACTTTTGCTGATACAGCCACTACCACCGCTGGTATTGAAGCCTTTTCCTTGTCTCTGGAAAAAGCGGTTACTGCATGGTTTACCGATCAGCAACCCAACTATAGCCCGGACAGCAATGGTGAGCTCAATGGTACCTTCGATTTCGATCTGTCTATTTTCTCGACATTAGGCTCTGGTGTGCACAAAATGCCTTTAGTACGTCTAAGAAATCTTATTCTGCCACTTGAAGATTTGGGGGAAATTCCAGATAAGAAGTAAAAGTTGGTTTAGATATATGCGACAGAGGTCTTGCTGAATGATTGGTATTGCTCTTAAGATGTCAAAATCAGTGTAATATACAGATGATCAGAATGGTTAGACTGGCTGTATTTGGATGAAAATTGATTGGTGTGTTGTAAAAAAAAGTATAGAGGGAAACAATACAAGGCAGTTCAGTGTTAATTTCGGTTTAGGGCGAGTTATGCGATTACTTTGGCTTGCGCCTTTTTTTCTGCTTTCCACAGGGTCGGTGTTTTTAACCGCACAACCATTAACAGCTCAGCCATTAACAGCTCAGTCATTCATAATAGCTCAACCATTAACATTTGAGTTAATTAAGAATGAGTCGATCAATGTGACTGGAGAGATAGTGGGGCGGTATTTTTTTGTAGAATTTGAAACCCTGGCTTATATCAACCCTAAAGCCTCCGGATACTTTATTGTTGCATATGCAAATCAACAAATTCCATACGATGGTCAAAATAAGCCCATCGCATCTGAAAGCGTACCATGTACAACTTCTGACTGTAGCCATGCCCTAGAGGCTCCCATTACCGATGTACCTTATATCATAGGAATTGGGAGCAATCATTCAATTGACACCATTGCAACCACATTGAATTTTATGCCAGGAGATCCCAAAGGTATCCCGTTTAACCCGGCGGTTTCGGTTCTCCAAATTGGTGTTAACAGCGTTATAGTTTCTTACGACATGCCGTTAGGTTATAACCCTAAAAATTCGAAATCTTGGGTGGGTATATGGGGAGAGGGTGGGAGTAGCACTGAACTTCTTGGCAAAGCTGAGATTAATTCAGTTCAGTCTAGCGGATCTCAAGCCATCAATGGATTAATGATTGAAGTGAATTCTGTTTATAACATAGGTCTTTTTTCTGGGCCAGATGATGAAGACATTGTTGGCCAAGTCACGATCAAAGTTAAACCTGACTAGAATTGATTCAAAGATATGCACAGTAATTGTTCGGCTACAATGACTGTTAACTTTATAAACCAAAATAATTATATGGATTTTAAACATCAATTATAGCGTTTTTAATCCTGCGGAGGAGGACGGCAGTGGGTTTTGTAGTGAACTTGATTGTGATATCCAAAAGAGTGGATAACTTGATGTCCAAATGGTTTAAATATGTTTTTTTGATTTGGCTTTTCAAGTTGATTACTTATAATATCAAACAATCATTAAAACGAGAACAAAATGAGTAAGCTTTGGGATGACCCACTATCAACAACATCTAATACAGGCGATATCAAAAAAGGCTTAGATAAACCTGTTAACGATAAACCTGAAGTTAACCAGATACCCCCACAACCATCTAACAGCACTGAGCCTGCTGCACTTTTTTCAAATGATTTTGATCCTGCATCAATTGAACCGGTTAAGGCTGAGGATAAGCGAGTGATCAACGGCGAGACAGATGTGAATCAATTGGCGCCGTTTAAATATCCATGGGCATGGAAGTTTTTTATCAATGCTAATAAGAATCATTGGTCACCATTGGACATTAAAATGGGTCAAGATATCAGTGACTACAACAGTGCTTTGACCGATGAAGAGAAACATGTTTTTCAAAATGTGATGTCTTATTTGACCACCTCAGGCATTTTAGCGATGCGTAATATTGGCTTGGCGGTGATGGAAAAAATGACTGCACCTGAGTTACAAATTTATCAAGCACGACAAATTTATGAAGAAGCTTTGCATACTTCTGCATATCAACACTGTGTTGAAAACATTGGTCTGGATCAAGGCGATTTATACAATCGCTATAGACTGATTCCAGAAATTGACCAAAAAATTCAAATGTCTAACAGGTATTTAGATCCAGTGATGAGGCCAGACATCAATCTTAATGAAAAACATGAACTAGAGCAATTTACAATGGCATACCTGTTCTTTTCAGCGGTTTTTGAAGGTAATTGGCTCTACAATGGATTCAGCCCCATTTTTTCCCTACAGCGTCGCGGTTTGATGAAAGGCACCGCGGAGCAACTACAATATATCATGCGTGATAAAGCGATGCATTGTTCTTTTGGTATCCGTGCGGTAAGACAAATTATGGAAGAAAATCAGGTTAGATTAGACCCTGTTAAGGTTCGCAATATGTGGGATGAGGCAGAAGCAGCTGAATTGAAATATGTTAATTTCCTTTTTAAGCAACCTATTGCAGGTTACAGTGCCGAAGAACACATGGAACAGCACAGATACATTGCCAATCAACGTGCCAGAGAGTTGGGTTTTCAAGAGCCGTTCCCAGGCGCTCAGAATATGTTTCCTTGGCTTGAACAGCAATTGAATGTAACCAATGATGCTGATTATCACACAGACACCAGCGTTAATGAACATGAAGGCGGTGCCTTGAGTTGGGATTAAGCAAGAACCAGCTTGCTTGTTAAACATTAAGATCAGAAGGGGCTTTGTCAGCCCCCTTGATTTTAAATTATTGAGGGCAGCTGAAAGTCACTGTATAGACAGTTGATTCAGCAGCTGGACAAGTAAACAATCCTGTTCCATCGTCATATGCATATGCGTAAGTTTGTGGGCAATATTTATGAATGTTATCGACATATTTGGTTTTTGCACCAACACCTGCTTGACATTCGGCTGGTGTGATACCACCACAACAATAATAGGCTGCTTCTGTGCTATCAGGTGAGTATGTTGGATTGTTGTTCCAGTTATTCATAGTGAGTTTTGAGCATGGTGAATAGCAGCCGACCACTTCTGTACCAGTACCCAAATCTTTGAGTTGTAGGTCAACGGTTGAATTGTTAATTGATTCATTGGTTGGGCATTCACTCCATTTCAAATCGGTACAATCGATGGTCGATTTAATTGGACCGGTCGGACAAGAGCCTGCGACCGTTACTTTATAGGGTAAAGTAAAGCCATCAACCATACTGGTGTCCCAGTTATCTTCGCGGCTCAGCACAGTATTGGGTGCAGAAGGGTTGGTTTGACAATCAGATTTATTTATTGACGAAAGGCAGCCAAATGTACCTTCGAATTTAGAATCAACTGGAGGTGCGCAGCCGATATCAGGACAGCTTAAACCGGGACCGCCACTGGAGCCGATTTTGCAGTTGTTGCCTTTGGTATCACATTCAGCACCTGGCCAAAATCGTGTACTTGCAAGGCCTTTATCCGGAATTTTGTAATCATAGTAATCACCTTTGTTTTTCAATTCGACTTTGGCCGGAGCATCTAATGTGCCACCGCCAGTGCCAACAGTATGAAACACCCACAATGGTGAGGTGCAATCGCTTTGAATTCGTAGTCTTTTGGTGGTGTCGACGTTGGTTGACTTTTTGGCAGCCCATGTAACGGAAGTTAGTAACAGCAGTAAGCATGTAGTTGAGCATAATACGATGGATTTTTGTCGGCTGATAAAATTATTTAAGATGTTCATAGTACCCCTTTATTTAATTGTTTGATTAAGTGATAATTATAATAACTTAAATGAAAATAAATGTATATAAGCCAATCTTAACTGCAACTATAATTTTTCTAATCTAACTAATCATTAGTTACTCTTTTCCGTTACTTTTATTTTAAATGAACGTTATATGATTTTTATGTAATAAATTTTTTGGAGATTGTGCAATGAAAAAAATATTGACTTCTATATTTACTTTGCTTTTGATCACAGCTTGTGTGAAAAATCAGAAATTGGATCACCTTAATAACCAGCAAGAAAGTACAGAATTAAAAATGAGGCTTGATGGTTATTTAAACAAAGTAAAACAAGAACATAATATTCCAGCTATGGCTTTGGCTGTAATACAGGACGGCGAAATTCTTTATCAAAGTTATTCCGGTATGACTTCGTTGGAGGTTAACGAAAAGGTTAATGAAAACACCCTGTTTCGAATTTTTTCTGCAACCAAACTTGTTACTGCGGTTGCGGTTTTCCAGTTGATAGAACGCGGGCAGCTCGATTTGATGGATCCGGCAGTAAAATATTTGGACCATTTGCCTAAAAAGTGGAGTCATATAAAGATTAAAAACCTATTGACCCATTCATCTGGTTTACCTGATTTAATAAAGTATAAAAGTGACTTGACTGATTCTGAGTTGTTAAAAAAACTTTATGAGGAACCTATAGAATTTGATTTGGGAAGCCAGTTCAGATATAACCAGACTAATTATTGGTTGTTGGCACAAATCATTGAAAAAATCACCAGTAAAAGCTTTGATGAATATGTAATTAAAAATCAATTTGATACTGGTTCTGATGGGGTATTATTTTCTTCAGACTCAAATCAAAAAATTCTCAACAGGGCTACAAGGTATCATTTCAACCCCAAAAATCAGATACATGAAAAAGACACCAACAACAGCGGCAAAAGAGGACACTCTGGTAATGGTTTAAACATCTCTTTGCATCAATTCATTGAGTGGAACCGTAAATTAGATGAAAATCTATTGATTAATAATTTAAGTAAAAAACAGATGTGGAGCGCATTTGAATTTACAAACTCAAATGATGATTTTTTATATGGTTGGGGGCGCTATTGGGTCAATGGAATTGAATCGACAGGTTTCACAGGAGGTAACTTAGCCGGGTTCAGAAAGTTCATTGATGATGATACGACAATTATTTTTCTTTCAAATGGTTATCAAAACCCTGCTTACGATATCATTATGAATGATGTTGCTAGAATGGCAGTTGATCGACTCAGAGCACAGGAGCTAACTCTTGAAGAAGAAGTGATGAGTTTGGTAGTTGAGGGTAATTTAGATCAAGCAAGTGAATCTTATATTCAATTAAAAAGTCAAAACCCAGGAACTGATTTTTCTAACTTAAAGTGGAATATTAACGGAATTGGTAATAAGTTACAATTTATTGAAAAGGATAAGAATGCCGCTTTAAAGGTGTTTGATTTTAATTCACGAGTAAACCCAGACTGGTGGGTCGCAATGGCCTCTTTGGCAGAAATACAAGAAGAGCAACAAGATTATAAAAGTGCCTTGGAGTCATACCTAAAAGCGATTCTTTTAAATAAGAAAAACGAATGGGATTACAACGCTCAAATGAATCAAAAAGTAAATTTACTGAAAGAGAAAACCAATGATTAACCAAGAGTTAAGTATATATGGTGGTTTTTCTGGCACTAAACTGGAGTTTTCAGTCCACATTTAATTAAAGTGAAACTTCTGGAGTTATTCATATGCTTTTCAAATAGTATCGTGTGTGTCGGGGTTAAGCTCCGACATCTAATTGGTAAACAGATGACAAGTGTACTATAGGTCTTAACATTACATTGCTATATGTACCATAGAGTGGTTTCATACCTTAAGATGAATATATAAGGAAACGGGGTTTTAGATTGTCAATGTCTTATCTTGCGATTTGTTGTAATCCTTTACTATGGATAAATATGCAGATAGATTTTTGTGTTGCTCGTCTTTAAAAATTTCTTCGTTAATGGTTAAGCTTTGTATCCGATCCAGTCGGAAGTTTCGGAAATCCTGACGTTTTTCACACCAACCAGCCAGTAACCAGACTGGATTGAAAAAGAACAGCGCCAATGGATGTAGTGTACGAGTAGTCTGTTTTTTGTTTTCATCAATGTAAATAATATGTATTTTGCGTCGTTTCCGAATGTGTTCGCGTACTTCTGAAAAGCTAATGCGCCAGGGAACAGGAGGTTGAGTGGGTACAGCGTATGTAGTGATTTGTTTTAACTCACCTTGCAGGCTCGCTGGTAAAACGGCTTGGATTTTTTCAAAAGCACTGTCGGCTTTATCCGCAAATTTTTTGTCGGTCCACTGGCGTACCATACTGATACCCAAGCCAATCGCTTCCAACTCATCGGCATCAAAAGCAATTGGAGGCAGGTAGTAATGTTTATCGATGGTGTATCCAACCCCGGCTTCTCCTCTGATAGGGGCACCAGCATCCATTAAACACTGAATATCGCGATACACAGTACGCTTGCATATACCAAAATATTCGGCGACTTGTTGGGCAGTAACGGCATGTCGTTTTTGCCGCAAGAAATGGGTAATTTTCATTAACCTATCAGCTCTTCTCATACCGTGTTATTCTTATCATATTTACCATGATTATAGCTTAACAAAACAATGCTGACACCATGCTGTCAGCAGACCTTTGTTACAGTAAGTTTTTTACCGTAATTACTAATAATTATTAACAGGAGAATACTTATGATTGGATATGTTTCCATGGGAACCAACGACTTTCCACGTGCTGTGGCTTATTATGATGCTTTGTTTAAGTCTATAGGTGTGGGTCGGTTTATAGAAGAAGAAAACTACTTCGTGGCTTGGTCGCCAGCCCCTGAGGCACCCGGATTTATGATATCGATACCATTTAACAAAGAAGCAGCCACGGTTGGTAATGGTGTGATGGTGGCTTTGTATATGGATTCACCTGAAAAAGTGGATGCGTTATATAAGAAGGCACTGCAGCTGGGTGGAACCTGTGAAGGTCAACCCGGTTTTCGTCCGGAAGATGCTGATAAAGGTTTTTATGCTGGATACTTTCGTGATCTGGATGGCAATAAACTGAATGCTTTTTGCATGGTTGAATAAAGGCTACCTTATTTGAATACTTTGAACCCGATGACTGGGTTCGAAGTATTATCAGCTTATTAAAAATTTTACATTCAAAACCGCATAGTTAAGGTTCATTTGTCTGGGTAAAGCAAAAGTTGTTCCCTTAAGTGAGAAATGTCATTGACTAACTGTTTAAAATCTTTTTGTTGCATCCCTGATGCTTCAAGTACAGACGCAGAAAAACCTGAAGTTTTTTTCTGTATGCTTTGTCCAAGTGCGGTTAATGTCACCCTGACCTTTCTTTCGTCATTGTCGTCACGTTTGCGATGAATATATCCTTTGGATTGCATACGCTTTAATAGTGGCGTTAATGTACTTGACTCTAAAAATAACTGTTTACCAATATCACTAACCAACTGGTTATTTTGTGCCCACAAGGTAACCAGTACGAGAAACTGTGTATAGGTCAAGCCAAGATCTTTCAATAAAATTTTATTGATTCTGTTCATGGCATGATGTGTTGAATATAAATTAAAACACATTAATTCAGACAGTTCAGTATTGGACTCATTGGAGCCCTTGCCTTTAGGTTTATTCATCTTACCCTTCTCAATATTTCTATTATTTTTTAAATATTTAATTATATATCGCATGCGATTTAATCGCAAGCATTGACATTTTAAAAAAAGCCATGTATTATTAAATCGCACACTATGCAATCGCACACGATTTATATTAAAAAAATATGAGATTAAAAATGAATCAACTAAATAACAAATTACTTACAACAATTATTCTATTAATAGGAGTTATCAATATGTCATACTCAGGTAAAAACTTATCTCAAGTTCGTTATGGAACCGAAAAAGTAGAAGGCTTAGATATATTTTTTAGGGAGGCAGGTAACCCTAAAAATCAGGCTGTGGTCTTACTTCATGGATTTCCTCACTCTTCACATATGTATCGAGAGGTTTTAGGTTCTTTAGGAGATGATTTCTATTTGATTGCACCAGACTACCCAGGTTTTGGAGACAGTAGTTTTCCTGACAAAGAAAATTACACCTATACCTTTGATAATTTTGCCAAGACCATCAATCAATTCTTAGAACAAAGAGAAATAAATAACTATGTCCTGATGATTCAAGATTATGGTGCCCCAGTTGGGTTTCGTATAGCAACGCAGCACCCCAATAGAGTCAATGGGTTCGTGGTAATGAATGGAAATGCATACGAAGAGGGCCTTTCTGCAGATGGCTGGGGCCCAATTTTTGAATATTGGAAAGAAAAATCCAGTGCTTTGGAAAGTGAAATCATCAAGAATGTATTCAGTGATGAGGGCTTAAAGTGGCAATATACTCATGGCACAAAAAATCCTGCGGCTATCTTGCCTGATAGCTGGAACCTTGATATCGCAAAATTTGCAAGAAAAGGTCAACACAGGATTCAATTAGATCTATTTTATGATTACCAGAACAACTTGAAATTGTATCCAAAGTGGCAGCAATATTTAAGAGACAATCAACCTCCAATGCTGATTGTCTGGGGTAAGAATGATGCTTTTTTTCCAGAACCAGGAGCAGAAGCCTATAAAAGAGATGTGAAAAAAATTGATTATCATATTCTAGACACAGGTCATTTTCCTCTTGAAGAAGAAGCTGAATTTATCATCGGAAAAATGAGAAAATTCCTAAATAACAACAATAAATAGTTTGAACTAATAGCAAATTTGTACTTTTAAACAGAAGCCAGGTTTTCGTCAGGAAGAAACTGTCAAAAGTTTTTATACAGGGTGTTTTCGAGATCTGGAAAGCAACAAACTGAATGTATTTTGCATGGTCAAGTAACTGTAAATAATAGTTCTGAGTCCGTGATTTCGTTGATCACGGATTCAGAAAATTGGATTGAAATTGGTTTAAAGATACCAGAATTTTGACTTCTATGCGGTTAAATAATATTGATGAAGTGAGCGCATGTAAACGTATGCTTTTTACAAAATAATGATCATCGGTTCTTTTCATGGTTTTTTACTCATGCTTTTTAATTGTAGCTAGAAAAACACTGGTGACATTATGCTGTCAGCAGAGCTTGGGTAAAGTGAGCATCTACTTATAAATGATAACAGGAGAAAAAATATGATTGGATATGTAACACTGGGAACCAACGATTTACCCAAAGCAACAACTTATTATGATGCATTATTTGAGTCTATTGGTGTGGGTCGTGCTATGGAAGTGGATAACTATTTTGTGGCATGGTCACAATCCCCGAATGTCCCAAATAAAGCTGGAATAGCGATCTCCATACCATTTAACAAAGAACCCGCAACAGTTGGAAATGGTGTGATGGTTGCTTTGTTTATGGAGTCACCTGAAAAAGTGGATGCGTTTTACCACAAAGCACTGGAACTGGGTGGTAGCTGTGAAGGTCAACCCGGTTTTCGTCCGGAAGATGCTGATAAAGGTTTTTATGCTGGATACTTTCGTGATCTGGACGGTAATAAACTAAACGCCTTTTGTATGGTTGAATAATCCAGTTATTTTTTTGAGCCCGTGTAAACGGGTTCAAAAATTTAAGCGAAATACCGGTTTTATCATTAATAGATCAGATTTATACTTTTTAAAGTAGACACTATAAGTGAGTCTAATATTTTACTCTTAGCCTGCCTTTAATTGGTCATAATCAAGGTGGTCATAATCATCAGATTTCAATTCATTGAACCAAGCTGCCCAATATTCCAGTAACCAATCGGCATTCTCTTGATTGACGGTGCCATTTTGATAGACGTTTATGGTGTGATCAAGTAAACCATTGCGGTAAATAATTGGGTAGATCATTTTGTTTTTTAAATCAAAACCCAGAATAACGCCGGGATCAACCATCAATTTACCATCGACTGAAACTACATGAGCGTATTGCATAAATACATCAATAAATGCTGGGGCTTTTTTTAGAGATACTTGCTTTATTTGTAAACGCTTACCTTCATCATTCATTAACATACCTTGTTTGAACTGACGGTCTTTATCAATAAATCTCCAGTACATCATTTCTTCAAATAAATTTTTTCCCAGCGAATCGCTCACAACACATCTCCTAATCTTTATTTACAGCTCTAATATCTAATACGTTTAATTTGATCCCTTGTTGAATCCGCAGAATCAAATACATATATTTATAATAGCCATTCGCAGAAAGGTGAACAATCTTGTTTTGATAAACAATTAAAACAAATGTTAAAACGGGGTTTTTGTGACAATTGATGTCACTGTTTTTGGCAAGAAGATGAGCTTGAATAGTTGGCTGAGAATCAGACTGCCGTTTTTCGGCACTAAATTTTAATTTTCTATAATTAATAAGGTGCCAGTAATTGTTTAAATTTGTAATCATTAAAATCATGAATCAGTTCATGTTTGTTTAATTCATGTGTGTTTTTAATGGTTAATTTATACAATTGACCAAATTCAGCAAACATGATGGCACCATCCATCCATTCTGCCCATTCCCAATTTGGCTGTGAAACTTTATCACCATGCTCATTGATCAATTCATGTTCATCCCAGTAAACACCTTTACCAACGGGGCTACCTATTTCTTCATGACAAACCTTTTTTAGTTTCCAATTTTTCGTCATGTCCCTTTCAAATACAGTAATGGATTTGTACTTACCTCTATGATGTCTTTCAATTAGGCTCCATCCATCTCTTTGTAATCTGTTGTAATAAACATGCAGACACTCACCTCCAAAATTATCTTTAGGGTGGTAGTTACCATTTCTTTTCACCAGATTATTTTTCAGTAATTTTTCATGGCCGTATCCATCATTAAGCCAATAAACATTGTCATATGAAAATAACCCCCCACCATGCCAACCATCACCTTTGGCGTATAAGGTTAATGCCTTTAACCAAGGTGTTTTGGCAATCACTGTATAAGATCCTTTGGTTTTAGATTCCCATCGACCATCCATGGCAAAATAAATCCAATATTTTCCATTGGCTGAAATATCAGAGCGCCTTTCGAAAATTTTTGCCTTTTTCAACCATTGACCTTGACTGAATTTATTGGTTTTTCTATCCCATTCAAAAGTACACACTTGTTTGGATGGACCACGTCTAATAACTATGGCATTGTTTCCTTGCCTGGCAACCAATACATGTAGCCTTGCAGGAAATTTTGATCCTGAGTCATTTAAGACCATTTTTGTTAAGTCAGCTAAGCGCCTGAAGTAAATTAATGGATCACCAGCCAATTCAGGAATCACTGATTTTAAATTGTCTTCACATCGTTCAAGTAACTGTTGCTGCGCTAGTTTTAAATCTTCCCCTTCGGTTTTTATATAATTATCTACAGTATCATGCACAGTTTGATATAACTTAAATAAATCTATAGCTTGAACGGTTAAGTTTTTTTCAGATGGATAAACAACTTTGATGTGTTTATTCCAAGTTTTTTTGATTTGATCATTCATGACTTTTACTTTTAATCATCCAGGGCATTGAATCTCAACACCCCAGACATTCTACTTACTTATCCTTTAACACATACCACTTGCTTCAATGTGTGCACAATTTCAACCAAGTCTTTTTGTGCATCCATCACTGCATCGATGTCTTTATAAGCTTTGGGCGTTTCATCGATGACAGCAGCATCTTTTCTACATTCGACGCCTTTGGTGGCATCTATGTGATCTTGTAATGAAAACACTTTTTTGGCCTTGGTTCGGCTCATCACACGACCTGCGCCGTGAGAACAAGAACAAAAAGAGTCTTCATTACCCAACCCTCTCACAATGAAAGACTTGGCGCCCATTGAGCCTGGAATAATTCCATAATCATCCACCCGAGCACGCACTGCACCTTTTCTGGTTACAATTACGTTTGAACCAAAGTGATTCTCACGCGAAATGTAATTGTGGTGGCAGTTGATCGCTTGTTTCTTGATACCGAATTCAGGCAAATGTTTGGCCAAAGCTTCCAGCACCAGGTTCATCATTACTTGACGATTTGTAGCCGCGTATTTTTGTGCCCATTCCACCCAAGTCACGTACTCATCGAAGTATTGAGTGCCTTCACTTAAGTAAGACAGATTTGTGTCTTCCAAATTAATGTGATGGATTCTCATGTCTTCTTTGGCCTTCTCGATAAAGTGTCTACCAATGATGTTACCAATCCCACGAGATCCAGAGTGCAACATCACCCATACATCATCGTTTTCATCCAAGCACAATTCAATAAAGTGATTTCCACCGCCTAAAGTTCCGGATTGATTCATCACTTTGGCAACAGGGTCTTTAAGCATCTTGTTTATTTCAGGATGTTGATCAGTTAGATCCTTAACACCTTTTGCCCAAATCTTTTGTTGAGAGTCATCAAGTACATTTTCTTTGTGTTGTGCAAACCCGACAGGAACGGCATTTTCTATCTCGCTACGAACAGCAGCCAAGCTATCAGGAAGATCTTTGGCATTCAAGCTTAATTGGATTGCCATCATTCCACAGCCAATATCCACACCCACTGCAGCAGGTATTACTGCACCTTTGGTAGCAACAACTGAACCGATGGTTGCGCCTAAGCCAAAATGTACATCAGGCATCACTGCGATGTGATTAAAGATAAAGGGTAATGAAGCGGTATTTTGTAATTGCTTGATCGCTTCAGGTTCTACAGGAACGCCTTTGGTCCACGCTTTTATGTGTTTGTTTTTAGATTCATATACTTCATAATTTCTCATAAGTTTTCTCCTTTACAGTTAATAGCTGGAATACCATTTTTCAGCCAAAAAAAAACCTGGAAGATTCCAGGTTTTCATAAATAGTTGTGATAAACAATTTAATAAAACCTAGACACAGCAATTCCTCTCATCATTCTGATGATTGCGTATTGCCTGTTTTGTATAAAGGTTTTTCATATCAATAATTATTTGTTGTGTTTCAATTCTGAGTGCAGTTTAAGTCCGACAAGAATCAAATGTCAATGTTAAAATTAAAATACTGTATTTTCTAAAAGAGTAATTCATATAAGAAAAGCAGGGCAAAGCAAGTGCTTTACCCTGATTGTTCAGTCCTTTAAAAAAAATTTCAAAAATGGGGTCAATTTATAACAGTTCATAAGGGCCTTTTTTCACCGAATAGCTGGTTTTGTTGTTAAAGCCAAAGCTCTGAACCACTTCAGTGTCAGGTTCAAATTGATCATTGACTGTGACTACAAGAGCGTATTGATTGAACACATTAACGGAGGTTGGAGATTTCTTCAGCGGCACGGGTCCGATTCGCTCTTCGTTTATGAATCTACCTGTATTGAATTGGTGCTCTTTCTTTATAAATTCCCAATTCATCATCTCAATATATAAATCATTTCCTAGTGAATAGTTCACAATACACCTCCTAATAATTTTTAATCGTTAAAATATGTTATTTCTGATTCTTGAGGTCAGCCCTTGGAATCAGCTACAATTTAATAATAGCCATTCCATCAAACCGCGAACAATCTCGTTTTGGGTAAACAATTAAAACAAATGTTAAAACAGGGGTTTTGTGACAACTGACGTCACCGTTTTTGATGGAAAGATGAGATTGAATAGGTTGTAGTAAGTAATAATGCCGTTTTTCGGCACTGAATTTAAATTTTGATTATTTAAAATCTACATAGTTGCAATAATCACTCAAACGCTAATTTCTGTCTAAACTCACGTGGTGTCATACCCGTATATTGTTTGAATGCCCGGTTGAATGGGCCCAGTGAGTTAAAACCGCAGTCAAAAGCAATGGTTGCCACATTGAGGTGACTGTTGTTGGGGTTTTTAAAGTTTTGAATGGCGCGGTCAATTCGGTGGTAGTTAACCATGTGATTGAAGTTACGGTACTGCAGAATGCTGGTGATACATCGAGTGACTTTATATTCTTGCTCACCTAAGTGATCGGCCAAGTCAGACACCTTTAAATTGGTTTTGGTGAGTAGTGCATCATTGTTGATTGCTTGTAGCACTTTATCGGCCAGTCGTTTTGAATCGTCATTATTGTTCAACTCATGGGAAGTGTGAGCTGAAAGCTTGGCTTTTTTACCTGTGGTTCTTAATCGGTATTCAACGGCTAAACGGCTGCCAACCAGAGCAATGATTGCACAAAATGTCAGCAAGCCATCATTCCATTCAGCAGCCAATGATTCAGCTTCAGCACCCATCATCCAAAGTACGGCAACAGCGACAGGTATACTAAAAATGCTGAGAAATACTATTCTGAAGCGACGTTCCATTTTAGAGCGTATTTTGCTGAATCCACTGAGGGCCTCGTTCAACACAAAAACTATGACTGCGATACAGACCACAGATGCGACATTGTTGAATACCCGATAGAATTCACTGGTGGTGGCATTTACGCTTACTGTAGGCATCAATACTTCAGTGGCTTCTATTACAATAACCGCTGGAACCAGAAAAACGATTCTTGATTTTAGTGCATTGCTGTCGCAGAACAGGGTGCGACTCAGTAACCAAAACCATGCACAACCACCTGAGCCCAAGACCAACAGAAGATTATAGGTAAGCCCCGTTGTTTCTGTCACATATCGAGCAATGGTAGCGCTCAAAATGCACAATGCCAAGCACCACCAGATCAGTTTTAAAGGTTCTGTTTGCTTGATATGATTCAGTAATTTCACAAAGAAAATCGTCAAGAGTGAATTAGGCTCTTGATCCGAAACAAACTGTCTGTTTACATGATTCATTTTATTCCTTTGATTTTCTGTATCTAATACTGGCCGATTTCCAAATCGGCATGATTTGATCTACCGACTACAGATAATGAGCTGAACAGTCCGGCAAACACATATAGCTGAAATGTATGATAGCACATCCTTATTAATGGGCCAGTATCATTAGTAATGGGGTTATTTCAAGCAATTAATTATATGGTGAGGACTTAATTAATGACTAAATAAATTCATGATTGAGGATTTGGAATGACGACACAAACAATAATAACCCCCTGGTGGAAATCTGATTCATTGACCCAAAGGGTCTTAAATGGGTCTGCAAAATTCTGGTTTGCGACAGTTTTGGTTGGCCAAGCCATTTTTTCTTATTTCATTGTGATGTTTTATTATATAGCCACAGCAAACCAAGACATTGAGCGGTTTAACCAAGTCATGCCTAGCGGATACATCGAAGGTGACTTTTGGGGCAATTTTGCAGTCGTCGTCCATGTGCTGCTAGCGGCCATTATTACTGTGGGTGGGTTGATACAGCTCATACCCATTATTCGCAGCAAATGGCCGGCTATTCACAGGTGGAATGGCAGGTTGTATGTCATAACCGCTATGGTCATGAGCTTAAGTGGTATGTTCATGGTCATCAGCCGATATGAAAAAATGGTTGGTGGTTTGATGGGGCAAATTGCCATCTTGATCAATGGTGGCATCATTGTGCTGTGTGCTGTTAAGGCCTTTAAATACGTTCGCATGAGAAAAATAGCCCAGCACCGCATATGGGCGCTGCGATTATTTCTTGCCGTAAGCGGTGTGTGGTTATTTCGTGTGGGCTTAATGGCTTGGTTGAGCATTCATGGTAAACCAGTGGGGTTTGATCCAGTCAGTTTATCCGGTCCCTTTATAAATGTGCTTTATTTCATCGTATATATATTACCCTTGCTCATCTTGGAAGTGTATTTACGTTCACAAAGAACTCGTTCCGGGACAAAGAAACTGATCACAGCCAGTTTGGTCATTTTGATCAGTTTTATTATTATGATTGGCGTTTTTGGTGCAACCATGGGTATGTGGTTGCCGCGGATTTGAAATCAAGGTATTTGTTAGATTTTGCTCAACGGTTTCAGAGTTAATTGAATTCCATGATCAGGATATGGTGCAACGATCAAAAGAGACTTTTCGTTCTTAGGTCATCATGACCCTCAAAATAGACTCCATAAGTATTTCAGGAAAAGCGGAATAAGCTGATCCCTTTATTCTATGACCTTACTTTTAAATAGGTCTTACAATTTTATTTAAAATGTGGGAATAAAATCATCATTCAAAGCCATCCTCAAATATCAGGTCACCAAGTTCAGCAACACCCGCTACCCTGAAAGCATTGTCTGAGCCGAAGCCTGACACAAAAACATCACGACCAGAAACAACCAACGCTAATACACTTTCAAGTACAGCATTACCATCTCCTGAAGCGTTGATGACCTCTGTAATTTCACAGTCCATATTTGATAGTGTGCAGCTTTGCGCTTGTTTGATCCGAATCACAGAATCAGCGTTACCTCCGGCGACAAAAAGATTACCAGCATCATCGGCGACCAATTCAACAGCTTGTTGTGGTGACGCATCATTAAACATTTCTGTGATCTGACAAGGCTGACCTGCTGACCCACAGGTGGCTGGTGCATTGACCCTAAAAATGGTTGCACCGGTGGACGCGCGAAAAGAACTGACAAATACATTGTTTTGAGCATCAACCTCAAGCCCTCTACCCAATTCCAATAAATCGAAATCTTCCTCATCTAATACAGTTGTTACCAGACAGTTTTGTAGGTTGGTTGAACAATTATCAGGTGTGTGTATCATCAGCACATTGTCACCAAAATTACTGGTGAATACATTACCGAATTCATCGACAGCGACATTACCGGGTTGGAATAAATTATTGTTGCCACTTCCATTGGAATCAGCCACTTCAGTGATAGAACAAGAGTTTGATTGGGTACTACAGGTTGATGAAGCGGCAATGCGGAAGATGTTGTTGCTGGAGGTACCAGTTACATACACATTATCCATGTGATCAACCACAACATCATAAGGCCCATTAAATTCATGTTCTCCGTCGCCTAAGGTGTTGATAATTTCATTAATATCACATGACATAGCCGATGTACTGCAAACTTGGGGGTTGTTAATGCGCCAGACGTTGTCACTGAATCGTCCCACAACATACAAATGATCATGTGAGTCTATTGCTAAACCGCGTGTGTTCTGGTGATTCTGTCCTGAGATTCCAGCACCAGTGGCGTCCATGATTTCTACCCATTGACAAGGTGTGCTGGTGGTTAAACAACTGGCATTGGCATCTAAGCGAAAGACATTATCACTCTCAGAACCACCTATGTAGATATTACCTTGACTGTCTGCCACCACAGAGAACGGTGCTTCCAATTCATTGTCACCGCCATCTCCTGCAGAATCGATGATTTCATTGATTTGTGCTGAAGCACCCAACACCCATAAAATGGCCGTTGCTGTTATGCATGTTTTCATTGCTTGATTCCTGGTTGTTTTTATTAGAAACAAGATAGCACAGCAGACCCAAGGGTAATCTGATGATTAGATGATGAATCAATGATGATATTATTAATAA